>JAIYAG010000251.1 GCA_027489195.1 Burkholderiales bacterium
GCGAGCGTCTCGCTCGATCTCGACAACCTCTGGTCGTACATGAAGATCCATGGCGACGAGGGCTGGGCGCAGCGACCGTCCTACCTCGGCACCTTCGTCCCGTACGTGCTGGCGCTGCTCGATCGGCTCGACCTGAAGATCACCTTCTTCGTCGTTGGCGCCGATGCCGCAGCGCCCGAGAACCGCGAGGCGCTGCGGGCGATCGTCGCCGCCGGGCACGAGATCGGCAACCATTCGTACGAGCACGAGCCCTGGCTCCACACCTACACGCCGCAGCCGCTCGATGACGAGATCCGCCGCACCGACGACGCCATCCACGAGGCCTGCGGCGTGCGGCCCGTGGGCTTTCGCGGTCCGGGCTTCAGCTGGTGCCCGGCGCTGCTCGAGGTGCTGGCCGCACGCGGCCACCGCTTCGACGCCTCGACCCTGCCCACCTTCCTCGGTCCGATCGCTCGCGCGTACTACTTCCGTACGGCCAAGCTGAGCGCCGAGGAGCGCGAGCTGCGCGCCGGGCTGTTCGGCGCGTTCTCCGACGGCCTGCGGCCGAACCGCCCGTACCACTGGTCGCTGCCCGGAGGCGGTCGCCTGCTCGAGATCCCGGTCACCACGATCCCGGGCGTGCGCACGCCCTTCCACTTCAGCTACCTCGCCTGGCTGGCGACCTGGTCGCAGCCGCTGATGGCGCTCTACCTGAACATCGCGATCCTCGGCTGCCGGGCGACCGGCACGCAGCCGAGCTTCCTGCTGCATCCGCTCGACGTCATCGGCGGCGACCAGCTGCCCGAGCTCGCGTTCTTCCCCGGCATGGACGTGCCGAGCGCACGCAAGGTGGCGCTGCTCGAGCGCGTGGTGGGCCGGCTGCGCCGGGACTGGACCCTGGTACCGATGGGCGAGCATGCCCGCCGGCTCGAGGCCGACCCCCGGCTGCCCGTGCGGCAGCCCGCCTGAGCCAGCGGTCATGTGCGGACTCGTCGCCATCCTGCAGCGCGCCGGCACCCCCGACGCCCGCGTCCTCGACGCGATGGCCGATGCCCTCGCGCACCGCGGGCCGGACGGCGCCGGGCGCCACCTGCACGAGGGCGTGGGCCTCGCGCACCGCCGGCTCGCGATCATCGATCCCGAGGGCGGCGCGCAGCCGATGCACGCCGAGGGCGTGACGCTGGTCTTCAACGGCGCGATCGTCAACCACGTGGAGCTGCGCGAGACGCTGGTCGCGCTCGGCCACGCCTTCACGAGCCGCTGCGACACCGAGGTGCTGCTGCGCGCCTACCTGCAGTGGGGCGAGGCGGCGCTCGAGCGGCTGGTCGGCATGTTCGCCTTCGTGCTGCACGACGCGCGCCGACGCGGCTGCCTCGTCGCCCGCGACCATTTCGGCATCAAGCCCCTGTACTGGCGGCGCGAGGCCGGCCGCATCCTGTTCGCCTCCGAGATCAAGGCACTGCTCGCGGTGCCGGGCGCACCGCGCTCGATCGATCCGCAGGCACTGGACGACTACCTGGCGCTGCAGGTGGTGCTCGGCGAGCGCACGCTGTTCGACGGCGTGCACAAGCTCGAGCCCGCGCACCTGCAGTGGATCGACCTGCGCACCCTCGAGGCGCGGACCCGCCGCTACTGGCGACGGCGCTTCGACGAGACCGCACCCGCCGACCCCGAGGCCCTGCGTGCCCTCGTCGACGAGAGCGTCTCCCGGCAGCTGCGCAGCGACGCGCCGCTCGGCCTGTACCTGAGCGGCGGTCTCGATTCGAGCCTGGTGGCCGCGGCCGCGGCGCGCGCGCACGCAGGCCCCCTGCATGCCTTCACCGGTGCGTTCCGCGAGGGCCCCGAGTTCGACGAGACCGTCCATGCGCGCGCGGTGGCGAGCCACGTCGGCGCGCGTCTCGAGACCGTCTGGCCGACCGAGGACGACTGGATCGAGCAGCTGCCGCGGCTGGCCCGCACGATGGACGAGCCCGCGGCCGGACCCGGCGTCTTCCCGCAGTTCATGGTCTCGCGCCTGGCGCGCGGCAGCGTCAAGGTCTGCCTCGGCGGCCAGGGGGGCGACGAGCTGTTCGGCGGCTACGCGCGGCACCTGGTGGGCGCGCTGGAGTCGGCGCTCGACGACGCGCTCGCCGGTCGCAGCGACCCGCTGCGCCCGACGCTCGCGCAGCTCGAGCCGGGCCTGGCGACGCTCGGCCCGTACCGGCCGCTGCTGCGCTCGGCCTGGCGGCACGGCCTGGAAGGCCCCGCCTGGCAGCGCTACTTCAGACTGATCGACCGCTCGGGCACCGACACCGACTGGCTCGCCGCCGAGCACCGCGACGCCGGCCGCCGCGACCGGGTCGCCGCGCGCGTCGAGGCCCTCTTCGATGCGCCGCAGGGCGCCGGCCCCGTGCAGCGGATGCTCGAGTTCGACCTGAACGCCACCCTGCCCGCGCTGCTGCAGGTCGAGGACCGGGTGTCGGTGGCGGGCGGCGTGGAGTCGCGGGTGCCGCTGCTCGACCCGGCGCTCGCCGAGGCCGCGGCACGCCTGCCCGACGCCGCCCTGCTCGCCGGCGGCCGCCTCAAGGCGGTGCTGCGCGACGTCGCCGCCCCCTGGCTGCCGGCCTCGGTGGTCGGGCGGACCGACAAGATGGGGTTTCCCGTGCCGATGCAGCAGTGGTCGCGGGGCCGCGGCCGCGACTTCGTGGCGGACGTGCTGGGGTCGCGGGCGTGCCGCGAGCGCGGCCTCTTCGACGTGGCCGCCCTGGCCCGCCTGATCGACGGCGAGCAGCCCTTCGGGCGCGCGCTCTGGGGCGCGCTGCAGCTCGAGCTCTGGCACCTGACGATGATCGATCCACCCACCGGAGGACACGCCCTTGCAGCCTGACTGGACCGCCCACCCGAGCGCCGTCGTGGACGAGCCCTGCCACATCGGCCAAGGCACCCGCATCTGGCACTTCGCCCATGTGATGGCAGACAGCACCATCGGCGCGAACTGCGTGCTCGGCCAGAACGTCGTCGTCGCCCCGCGGGTGCGGATCGGCAATGGCGTGAAGATCCAGAACAACGTCTCGGTGTACACCGGCGTGGAGCTCGACGACGAGGTCTTCTGCGGCCCGTCGGTGGTGTTCACCAACGTGATCAACCCGCGCAGCCACGTCGAGCGCAAGCACGAGTTCCGCCGCACCGCGGTGGGCCGCGGCGCCACGCTCGGCGCCAACTCGACCATCGTCTGCGGCGTGACGCTCGGACGCTGGTGCTTCGTCGGCGCCGGCGCGGTCGTCACCCGCGACGTCCCCGACTTCGCGCTCGTCCACGGCAACCCGGCGCGCCTGCGCGGCTGGGTGTGCCGCTGCGGCGTGTCGCTGCCGCTCGCCGCCAAGGGCGCCGAGGGCGAACGCACCGCCTGCCGCGCCTGCGGCGAAGGCTACCTCCGAACCGCCGACGGCCTGTCCCCGGAGCATCACGCATGACCACCACCCTCGCCCGACCCGAGATCCCGCTGCTCGACCTCAAGGCGCAGTGGCGCACGCTGCGCGACGAGATCCTGCCCGCCATCGAGGCGGTCTGCGAGTCGCAGCACTTCATCCTCGGACCGAACGTCGCCGCGCTCGAGCGCGAGATCGCGGCCTACTCCCAGGCCGCGCACGGCATCGGCACCTCCTCGGGCACCGATGCGCTGCTGCTGGCGCTGATGGCGCTCGGCGTGGGGCCGGGCGACTCGGTGCTGACCTCGCCGTACAGCTTCTTCGCGACCGCCGGCACGATCGCGCGTCTGGGCGCACGACCGATCTTCTGCGACATCGACGCCGACACCTGCAACCTGTCGCCGGCGGCGGTGCGCCTGACGATCGAGCGCGACTGCGAGCGGCGCGACGGAGGCCTCTGGCACCGCCCGAGCGGCACGCGGGTGCGCGCGCTGATGCCGGTCCACCTGTACGGGCAGTGCGCCGACATGGAGGCGCTGCTGCCGCTCGCGACGGCGCACGGCCTGCCGGTGATCGAGGACGCCGCGCAGGCGATCGGCGCCGAGATCGGCGGCGGCCGACGGGCGGGCTCGCTCGGCACCATCGGCTGCTTCTCGTTCTTCCCGAGCAAGAACCTCGGCGCCTTCGGCGACGCGGGCCTGTGCACCGCGGCCGACGCCGAGCTCGCCGAGCGCATGCGGGTGCTGCGCGTGCACGGCGGCAAGCCCAAGTACCACCATGCGCTGATCGGCGCGAACCTGAGGCTCGACGAGCTCCAGGCCGCGGTGCTGCGGGTCAAGCTCGCCCACCTCGATCGCTGGACCGAGGCGCGCCGCGTCAACGCCGCCCGCTACGACGCCGCCTTCCGTGCGGCGGGCGTGGCCGGCACGATCGGCCTGCCGCGCGTTCGCGCCGGCTACCGCCACGTGTTCAACCAGTACGTGATCCGCAGCCCGCGGCGCGATGCGCTGCGCGCCCACCTCGCCGCCGAGCGCATCGGCACCGAGGTCTACTACCCGGTGCCGCTGCACCTGCAGCCCTGCTTCGCCTCCCTCGGGTACGTGCCCGGCGACTGCCCGCAGGCCGAGGCCGCCGCGGCCGGCACGCTCGCGCTGCCGGTGCATCCCGACCTGCAGCCCGAGCAGCTCGACGCCGTCGTCGACGCCGTCGTCGCCTTCCACGAATGAGCGCACGCGTCGTCCACGTCGTCGGTGCCCGGCCCCAGTTCCCGAAGCTGGGGGTGGTGCTGCGCGCGCAGGCGGCTGCCGGCGACGCCGAGCCGCTGGTGGTGCACACCGGCCAGCACTACGACGCGGCGCTGTCGGACGCCTTCTTCGACGAACTGGGGCTGCCCGCCCCCGTCGCCGCGCTCGCGGTCGGCTCCGGCCCGCACGGGCAGCAGACCGGCCGGATGCTAGAGGCGATCGAGCGCTCGCTGATGACGCTGCGCCCCGATGCGGTCGCGGTCTACGGCGACACCAACTCGACGCTCGCCGGCGCGCTCGCGGCGACCAAGCTCGGCATCCCGTGCGCGCATGTCGAGGCCGGCCTGCGCAGCTTCGATCGCCGGATGCCCGAGGAGCTGAACCGGGTCGCCGTCGACCACCTGTGCGACCTGCTGTTCGCCCCGACCACCACCGCGCGCGAGCGCCTCGAGCTCGAGGGCCTGGGCGCGCGCACGGTACTGAGCGGCGACGTGAGCGCCGAGGCGGTGCTGCATGCCGAGCGCCTCGCCGAGTCGCGCTCCCGCATCCTGGAGACACTGGGCCTCGCATCCGGTCGCTACGCGCTCGCCACGCTGCACCGCGCCGAGAGCACCGGCGAGACGGCGCTGCCGGGCCTGCTGCGCGCCCTCGAGGGCGCCGCCCGGCGCCTGGGCACGCTGGTGCTGCCGCTGCACCCTCGCACCGCCGCCGCGATCGACGCGCGCCTGCCCGGCTGGCCCGCGGCGGCCGCCGAGGCCGGCGTGCGCATCGTCGAGCCGCTCGGGCCGCTGGACTTCCTGCGCCTGGCCGGCCACGCGTCGATGGTGCTGACCGACTCGGGCGGCCTGCAGAAGGAAGCCTTCCTGCTCGGCGTGCCCTGCGTGACGCTGCGCGCGAGCACCGAGTGGGTCGAGACGCTCGACTGCGGCGCCAACCTCCTCGCCACCGACGCCGGGTCGGTGGACGCGGCGATCTCGCGACACCTCACCGCCCCGGGCGAGCGCGCATCGCGACGCGCCCGGGCACTCGAACTCTACGGGGACGGTCGCGCCGGTGCGCGGATCGTCCATGGCCTCGGAACCCTCAGCAAGGAAGGACGGACATGACGGCACGCGACACGGTCGGACTCGCCCTCGTCGGGATCGGCGGCTGGGGCCGCAACCTCGCCCGCAACCTCGACGGGCTGCGCGACGCGCGGCTGCGCTGGATCTGCGACGTCGACGAACGCAGGCTGGCCGAAGCCGCCAAGCAGTATCCGGAAGCACGCACCACGCGCCGACTCGGCGACGTGCTCGACGACCCGTCGGTCGATGCGGTGGTGGTCGCCACCCCCGCGCCCACGCACCACGCGATCGGCAAGATGGTGCTGCGCGCGGGCCGCGACCTGTACCTCGAGAAGCCCATGGTGCTGGACCTCGCCCACGGCGTGGAGCTGCTGCGCCTGGCCGAGGCCGGCCGGCGCGTGCTGATGGTCGGCCACCTGCTCGAGTACCACCCGGTGGTCCGGCGCCTGCGCGACATGATCCAGGCGGGCGAGCTCGGCACGATCCACTACATCGCCACGCAGCGGCTGAACCTCGGCACCATCCGCGAGGACGAGAACGTGCTGTGGAGCTTCGCGCCGCACGACGTCTCCTCGATCCTGTACATGCTCGGGCAGGAGCCGACCGACGTGTCGGCCCGCGGCCAGGCCTGCGTGAACCGCGGCGTCGAGGACGTCGCCTTCATGACCATGCGCTTCGGCGACCGGTCGATGGCGCATGTCCACGTGAGCTGGCTCGACCCGCACAAGACCCGCAAGATGACCATCGTCGGCAGCCGCCGGATGGCGGTGTTCGACGACCTGGAGTCGACCGAGAAGCTGCGCATCTACGACAAGGGCGCCGACGTCCGCACCGACTACGACGGCTTCGCGGAGTACACCGGCCTGCGCTTCGGCGACATCCTGGTGCCGCACATCCCGTTCACCGAGCCGCTGCGCGTCGAGGTGCAGCACTTCGTCGACTGCGTGCGCACCCGTGCCACGCCGGTGAGCGACGGTCACGACGGGCTGCGAGTGCTGCGCGTGCGCGAGGCCGCCGAGCGCTCGCGGCGCAGCGGCGGCCAGCGGGTGACCCCGGTCCCGCTGCCCGAGGCCGTGACCGAGCCCCTCCCGGCCTGACATTCCCGGCCCGCCCCCAAGACAGGAGCCCCCCATGCCGCTTCGATTCACCTCCGAGCACGACGCCGACTGGTCGGTACGCAAGATCGCCGTCGTCGGCCCCGGCATCGTCGGCATGCCGATGGCCGCGCTGCTCGCGCACGCCCGCATCCGCGAGGGGCACGACGCCCCGGCCCGCGTTGTCGTCGTGCAGCGCGCCTCGCCCACCTCGGGCTGGAAGGTCGACGCGATCAACCGCGGCGAGTCGGTGATCGGCGGCGTCGAGCCCGCCCTCGACGCGATCGTGCGCGACTCGGTCGCCGAGGGCGTGCTGTCGGCCACCCACGACTGGAACGACGTCGCCGACGCCGATCTGGTGCTGGTCTCGGTGCAGACCGACCGCGACGGCGACGGCCCCGACTACGGCCCGCTGATGGAGGCCCTCGGGCACCTGGCCCGCGCGCTGGCGAACAAGCCGGCGGGCAACGTGCCGGTGGTGGTGTTCGAGTCCACCCTGGCGCCGTCGACCATGGCCACCGTGATCCGCGAGCACTTCGCCCGCCACGGTCTGGTCGAGGGGCGCGACATCCTGCTCGGCAACAGCCCCAACCGCGTGATGCCCGGACGCCTGGTGGAGCGGGTCGCGCGCTCCGACAAGCTCATCGCCGGCCTGCATCCGCTGACGCCGGTGCTGGTGTCGCGCATCTACGCGCGCATCGTCACCGAGGGCGCGCTGCACCGGACCAACAGCCTGTCGGCCGAGGTGGTCAAGACGCTGGAGAACGCCTACCGCGACGTGCGGATCGCGTTCGCCGCCGAGGTGGTCCGCTGGTGCGATGCGAACGACGTCGACTTCTACGCGGTGCGCGACGCGGTGAACGCGCGGATCTCGCAGTCCGACGACGCGTCCGCATCGGCCACCGCCGTGCCCAAGGGGGGCGTGCTGGTGCCCACGATCGGCGTCGGCGGCCATTGCCTGCCCAAGGACGGCGTGCTGCTGTGGTGGCGCGCCCGCGAGGCCGGCATGGATGTCTCGCGCAGCCTGATCCTGCTGGCCCGCACGATCAACGACGAGTCGCCCGCCGCCTCGGTCGCGCACGCCGAGCGACGCTTCGGGCGGGTCGACGGCCGTCGCGTCGCCCTGCTGGGCGCGGCCTACCGCTTCGACTCCGAGGACACCCGCAACGCGCCGACGCTGGCGCTCGGCCGGGCGCTGCGGGCGCGCGGCTGCACCGTCACGATCCACGATCCGTACGTCAAGCCGGACGACCAGAACCTCGCGCGCACGGGGCTCGCCGACTGCTTCTCGAACGACCTCGGCGCGACGCTGGCCGAGGCCGAGTGGGTGGTGATGTGCACCGGCCACGGGGTCTACCAGCAGGGGCTCGACGCCATCCTCGCGGCCGCGCCGCGGGCGCGCGTGCTGCTCGACGGGGCGAACCTCTATCCGGCCTCGGCCTTCGCGGGGCGAGCGATCGGGCACGTCGGCATCGGTCGCGGCGTCAAGGCGCCGGAGCCCGCGTTCATCGACTTCGTCGAGCGCTCGTTCCGCGCGATGGAGCACGGCGTCGGCAACGAGCTGGATGCGCTGATCACCTTCCTGAACGGCCGCTTCGCGCCGGACGGCTTCAACGCGGTCTCGCTCGACGAGGTCCGCCGCCTGGCCGACACCTGCCCGACCGGCTGCGCGATCGCGCCGCCCTCGGCGACGCTGGACGTGCCGGTGTGGGCGGGCTTCTCGCTGCGGCTGACCCGCGCCGCCGCCGGGCTCGGGTGAGCCGCACGCGCACGCTCGTCTCGCTCGCGCTGGGGGCGCTCGCCAGCGCCGCCTACCTCGCGGTGGTGGCGCGCGGCATGTCGCTCGACGCCCTCGCACGCGCCTTCGCCTCGGTCGACCCCCTGCCCTGCGTCCTCTACGTCGCGGGCTTCGCGGTCGTGATGCGGGCGCGCGCCGAGCGGCTGGCCGCGTCGCTCGCGCCGCTGCGCCCCACCCGCGCGGCCGAGGTCATGCCCTCGCAGATGGCGGGCTACCTCGCCAACTTCGTGCTGCCGATGCAGGCCGGCGAACTCGCCCGGATCGCGGTGGCCGTGCGCGGGCTGGGCGTGCCGGCCGGCGCGATGGTCTCGGCGATGGCGGTCGAGCGGGTCGTCGACCTGCTGTTCGCGCTCACCGCGCTCGCGCTGGCCGCGGCCCTGCTGCCGGCGCCGTCCGCACCGGTGCTCTGGCAGGTCGGTCTGGTGATCGGCGCCGCGGTGGCGGTGGCCCTCGGGGGCCTCGCCTGGGCGACGCTGCGGCCGGACGCGGTGCGCCGCACCGTCGCCGCGGTCGCCTCCCGCCTGCCCGCCGGCCTGGGCGGCATGCTGCGCGGCCAGGCCGATGCCTGCTGCGACGGCCTGGCCGTGCTGCGCGACCCGGCCTTCCTCGTCCGCTATCTCGGCTGGTCGGTGCTGCAGTGGCTGGGCTGGGTGCTCAGCGTGGCCGCCACGCTCCAGGCGGCCGGCATCGAGGTCGAGGCGGCGACGACCGTCCTGTGCAGCGCGCTGGCCACGCTCGCGCTGGCGCTGCCCGCGGCCCCGGGCTACGTGGGCACCTTCCAGCTCGCCTATCACTGGGCCCTGGCGCCGGCGGGCGTCGACCCGGCCGCCGGCTTCGTCGCTGCGACCCTGCTGCAGGTCCTGACGATCGGCTGCGCGCTGGTCACCGCAGCGGGCGTGGCGCTCGCGCCCCGGATCAGCCGAGCGCGGCCCGCGTAGCCCGCAGGCCCTCGCCGCGCGCACGCCCGATCGACTCGAGCGCCGGACGCGGATCCCAGGGCTTGCGGACGACGACCACGCGCGCGGCCTTGAGCACCATCGACTTGGTCTCGACCGAGACCCGCTCGAAGGCCGCCGCCGCGTCGGCGAGCGGACCCGCATGGCCGTCGGCGAGCCAGCCGAGGTGCAGCGCGCCGAGCTCGGCGGCGCTGCCGAGCTGGCGCAGCGTCGCGAACGCCCAGGCGTGATAGGCCTCGGGCCCCTCCTCCGCCAGCGCCGCGAGGTCCCCGCCGAGGCGCTCGGCGAAGGCCTCGACCGGATCGCGCGCCGGCAGCCGGTCGATGTGCGTGGCGAGCAGGCCGAGCGCCTGCGTGCGCAGCACGGCGTCCGGGCGGCGCACGCACCGGTCGAGCCTCAGCAGCTCGGCGTACAGCGGCAGCTCGCGCCGAGTCTGCGGCCCGCCCAGCCCGAGCGCGCCGTCGAAGTCCTCGCCCGCGAGCTCGAAGTAGCCGGCGTTGTGGAAGTAGCCCAGGCGCCGCGCCGCGGCGTCGATCGCGGCGACCACGATCGTCGTCTTCGCGTGCTGGCGCCGGTAGTCGGTGCCGGCGACGTCCGGCAGGTAGAAGGCGTCCGCCTCGGTGCTGACCAGGTGACCGGCGCCCACGTGCTCGACGAGGTGGACGTCGAGCGGACGCCAGACGTTGAGCTCGCGCACGTCGATGCCGTAGAGCGCCCGGACCTCGTCGTGCGAGGGCTTGTAGAAGGTCCACTGGTCGCCCTCGAAATCGAGCGCGAGCGTGGTGCCGAGCATGGCGCGCGGCTCGAGTCCGAGCGCGCCGAGCAGCTCGATCCAGACGTCGACGTAGCAGTTCTTCTCGACCCAGGTCCGCTCGGGCGCGTGCAGCGGGTGCGGGCGGTGCGCAGCGGCGTCGAGCGAAGGCAGCGCCGGATGGCGCGCGAGCGCGGCCGCGCTCACGGCCACAGGCGGGCGCGCACGTCCGCCGGCCAGGCGCCGGGCTCGAAGCCGTGCGTGCGGAACAGGGCCATCGTGACCCGCTCCAGCCCGTAGCCGATGCAAGCGGTGTGCGCCGCCTCGCCGTCGTCGCTGCGGATGTCGAACATCGCGCCGAACTTGTCGTGGTGGACGTTGAAGGAGCCGACCGCGGTCGGGCGCTCGGTCGAGATCACCGGCACCAGCAGCTCGTACTTGAGCTTCTGCTCCTGCTGGCTGGCGGCCAGGAAGCGCCCGGCGCGCCCGAAGAACGGGTCCGAGGCGACGTCCACGCGGATCGGCAGCCCGAGCCCGCGCAGCAGCGCCACGCCGCGCTCGAGCCAGTCGTCGCGCCAGGCCAGCACCTCGTCGGGTCGCCCCGCGCGCACGAACTCGCGCACGCGGTACGACTGCATGCGGGTCGGCTCGCGCGAGGGCTCGTGCCGGTAGACCCAGTTGGTCGCGGTGATCAGCCGCCCGCCCGCGGGCAGCGTGCCGGCCAGCGTCGGATACATCGGATAGCAGGCCGAGGGGTTGAGCACCACCGAGGTGGCCCCGAGCAGGTCCTCGTACGACTCGCCGGCCTGCACGCGCTCGGACAGGCGGCGCGCGGCGCGCTCGTCGCCGAAGAAGCTCTGCACGCAGCCGCACAGGTTCGGGAACGAGCCGAGGTAACCGACGCGCTCGAGCAGCTTGCGGTCGATGACCGGCGGGAAGCAGGTCAGCTCGGGCACCTGCGGCGCGGCGGTGGCGCCCGCGAGCGCGTTGAAGCGTTCGAGCACGTCCTCGAACACCGCGCCGCGCCCGAACACGCCGGGCACCCCCGACGGCAGGATCAGCCGGTGCGCCAGGAGTCCCTGCAGGAACAGCTCGCCTTCTTCGTCCATCGTCGCTCCGCGTCGCGTCGCCGCGCGCCGGTCAGTCGTCCTTGTGGATCAGGAGCATCGTGGCGGTCTTCGACGCGATGCGCTCGTTGGCCACCATCAGCGATGCGGACAGCACGTCGCGGTACTGCCGCCCCACCGCGTAGCGCGAGTCGTTGCGGTAGCCCTGGATGCCGATCACCTGCAGCGCGCGATGCACGATCCGCGGGGCGGCCTCGGAGCTCGCGATCTTCAGGTTGTTCATCTTCAGCGCCCAGCCGAGGGTCGCCAGGCCGCCGCCGTCGCCCTCGAGGGCCAGGCGGTCGAACTCGCGGGCGAGCGACTGCCAGTGGTGGCGCATCGTCTGCAGCTCGACCGACACCTCGGCCAGGCGCGAGGCCATCGGCGGCACGGTGCCGGGCGTGCGGCGCGCCTCGGCACGCACGAAGGCCGAGGCCCGCGCCACCGCATCGGCGGCGATCCCGGTCCAGACGCCGGACCACAGGGTGTGCGAGCTCGGCACCATGGTGAGCGCCGAGACATCGGCGTAGGGCACCGGCACGATCTGCTCGGGGCGCCCGTCGAAGCGCACCCGGAAGCCGGGGCTGCAGGTGCCGCGCATGCCCATCGGGTCCCAGTTCGCGGTCTTCTCCAGGCGCAGCCCCGCGCGCGGGGCGTAGACGATCACCTGGTCGCTCGAGGCCGCGTCGATGTCGCGGCGGGCGGTGATCAGCATCGCGTCCGAGTGCTCGGCGTACGAGATGGTGGTCGCGTCCTTGTCGATGGCGATCGCGTCGCCGCTCGGGATGACCGCACAGCGGCTGCTGCGGGTGTCGCCCCCGACGCCGACCTCGGAGGTCACCGAGGCGAGCAGCAGCTGGCGCTCGCAGAGCTCGCGCAGCACGCCGGCGAAGTATGCCGAGCCCGCGGTGTGGCGCACCAGGCAGGCGACCTGGATGTGGTGCATCGCGAGGACCATGCCGCTCGCCCCGCAGCCCTGGGCGAGGGCGGCGCACTGGTCGGCGAGCGCGGCCATCCCGCAGCCCGAGCCGCCGTAGGCCACGGGCACGGCGGCCGACAGCGCGCCCGCCTCGCGCAGCGCGGCGAAGGTCTCCTCGGGGAAGCGCCCGCGCGCGTCGACGTCGGCCGAATGCGGCGCCGCCACCTCGGCCGCGATCGCGCGGATCCGCGCGAGCAGCGTGTCGGCCTCGGGTGCCGCGGCAGCGGCAGGCGAGTCGTTCCGGCGCTGCGGTGCATGAGCCATTCGTTCGTGTCCTGACGGTGTCGAGGAAAACATGTCCACGTAGCTTCGCGCATGCGGCGCGGCGAAGCGATGACGGATCTCACGCCGGGGGCGACGACCCGCCTGCCGCGGCGTCGCGGACCCGCCTGACGAGCCGCCGCAGCCCGCGCCAGGCGACGAGCGGGATGGCGTGCCCGCCGTCGAACATCACCCGGTCGACCCGGGCCCCGGCGGCTTCGAGGTCGTCGGCGAGGCGCCCGGCCGCCTCGGGCGCCAGGTCGGGATCGTCGCGCCCGTGCGCGACCAGCACCGGACGGTCGCGCAGCCGCGGCATTGCCGGCAGCCAGTCGTCGTACGTCAGGCGCGAGCCTGACAGCACCGCGAGTCCGTCGATGCGCCGCAGCCCGCGCAGCGCATGGTCGCAGGCCAGCATGGCGCCCTGCGAGAAGCCGCCGACCACCAGCGGGCGGCCTGGATGCTCGGCGCACAGCCGTGCCAGCGTGGCCTCGAAGCGCTCGCGCGCCGCGTCCAGCCCGGCCGGCCGATCGGCCGCGAGGTCGCGCGGGCCCCGCGCCCGCGCCCGGCTGCGGGCCGCCTCGTCGACCCACCACCAGCCGCGCGTGCCGTCGGGCAGCTCGACCGGCCCCTCCGGGAAGACCCAGGTGCCGCCCGCGCCGATCGACGCGGCGAACGGCGACAGCGCCTGCGGCCGCATCGCCCAGCCGTGCAGCAGCACGACCAGCGGTCCCGGCCCGAGCTCGACGAGCGCCTCGCCCAACGCCGACCCGCTCAGCGCCCGGTCTCGAGCGCGGGCTCGCGCGGGACCCCGGCGCGTGCGATGCAGGAACCGTCCGGTGCGCACTGCGCGCTGTCGGCCGCGCACGCGGCGCAGGGCGCGCCCAGCCGTGCCGCGACGACCGGCAGCAGGCGCTCGCGGGCCGCGCGGCGCGTGAACGTGTGGTCGGAGTCGGGCACCGCTTCGAGCGTCAGCGCGCCGCGCGCGGCGAGCCGCCGCGCGGTCGCCCCGCCGCCGTACTCGAGCAGCGCCGGTCCGGGCTCGTGGGTCGCGAACACGAAGTGCATCGGCACGCCGCGGCGCGCGACCGCAGCGAGCTCGGCCTCGAGGTCGTCGCCGATCGGGCGTCCGATGCGGCGCGCCAGCGAGCGCTGCGCCTTCGCGAGCGAGCCGGCCGCCCGCCGCATCACGATCGACGCGATGTCGGCGACCGCCACCTCGCCGCGCACCACCCGCCGCCACGCCCCGGGCTTCGCCGCCGCGGTCTTGAGTCGGACCGCGTCGGCGATCATGCGGTGCTCGGCGTCCGGCCCGTCGCCGGCGTCGCCGTGCCAGAAGAAGGTCAGCGGATTGATCGCGACGATGCCCTGCACCGGCAGACCCGCGACCGCCGCCTTGAACGCGTGGTACGCGCCCGAGCACAGGCCGACCAGCCGGCAGCCGTCGGCCTGCGGCCAGGTACGCATCCAGTCGACCGCGACCGCCACCGATTCGAGTGCATCCGGCGCATAGACGACGCCGTCGGGGTCGCCCGGACGGGCCGGGCTGTCGCCCAGGCCGGGCAGGTCCAGCCGCAGCACCGGATGGCCGAGCGCGGCAAGCCGCCGCGCGAGCATCACCGACACGCGGCTCGGGCCCACGCGGTGAGCAGCGCCGGCGTTCAGGATCACCACGCCCGCGCGCCGCACGCTCGCCCGACCCTCGGCCGGCTCGGCCAGCACGCCCACGAGGCCGCGGTCGCGGCCGAGCCGCAGCACGCGCTCGACGTGCACGACGCCGCCGGGGCCGACGATGCGCGCGGCGTGCGGGCCGTCCTGCGGCAGGACGGGCATCGGCGCGCGGACCGGCAGGGCCGCCGCACCGCGGTCCGATGCGGCACCGCCGGAGGCCGAGGCCGCCGCGCCATCGGCGACGACGCCGGCGGCCCAGCCGACCACCGTCGCCAGCATCGGATGCGGCACCTCGACCTCGTGCGGGTCGCGCAGCATCGCGTCGGCGCCCTCGAAGCCCTGCACCTCCAGCCGCACGCCGCCCTCGCTCAGGCGGGCCGCCCAGGCATCGAGCCCGGCGGTGCGCCGTCCCTCGAGCACCAGCACCCGCGGTGGCAGGCGGCCCTCGATCGCGCCGACGTCGATCGCCGCGAGCGACTGCCAGGCGGCGTCGTCGAAGGCCCAGCCACCGACCTCGTGCAGGCCGCGCGGGTCGGGCTCGGCGACCGGCGCGGCGGCCATCGAGAACGCTCGCAGCTCGCGCACGAACGCGCGCCCGGAGAGCACCGGTGCGACGGCCACCAGCGCATCGACGTCGTCGCGGCCGGCCGCGACCCGCGCGGCCAGCGCTGCCCCCAGGCGCACGCCGACCAGGATCCAGCGCGACACCCCGAGGCGCACGGCGCCCGCGGCCATCGCATCGCGCACCGTGCGCAGCCAGGCCTCGAGCCGGTCCGGGTCGAGCTCGTCGCCGGCGGCGTCACCCGTGCCGTCGTAGTCGAACCGCATCGTCGGCAGCCCGGCGCGTGCGAGGCCCTCGGCCAGCACCCGCAGCGTCCGGTGCACGCCCATCGCCTCGGGCCCCAGCGGCCCGCAGATCAGCACCCCGGTGACTGCGGCCGCGGCATCCCCCACGGTCGCCGGCGGCCGGTGGACCCAGCCGAGCGACGGCCGCCCGGCGGGGCCGAACCAGCCCGGCACGGGCTCGGGGAGCGGGACGGGGCGGGCGCTCATGCGTCGATGCGCGCACGCCGCTCGGCGTTCGCGGCCTGCACCGTGCCCCGCAGCGGCGCGCCCGCGAACCGCGGACGCAGGCCGACGTGGATCTCGCCGGCCGGCGGCAGGTGGAAGTGGCTGTCGTCCGGAACGTGATGCGCGATGCGCACCGCGACCCAGCGCGCCAGGCGCTGCGTCCGGATCCGCAGGCCCGGTCGGCCGTCGGCCATGGGCGCGGCCTCGACCGACAGGCCGACGTCGCGCTCGGGCACGCCGATGCGCGGCTCGCACAGGTGCACCACGCGGTCGATCGGCGTGCCGTCGGTCGCGCGCAGCGTCACGACCACTGCCTCGATCGCGCGCGGCCCGAACCGGTAGGCGTGGTTCAGGTCCTCGAAGCCGTCGAGCATCGCGACCGCATCGAGCGCCGCCGCGCCATGGGGCGCGACCTCGATGCCCCGGCTCGCGGTCGTGCCCAGCCGCTCGCCGTCGCGCACGCGCTCGAGCTCGAGGGTGGCCGCCAGCGGCTCGGGACCGTCGTTGAAGACGTGCAGCCGAAGGCCGTCGCCGCCATGATCGGTGACCGCCACCGCGCGCGGGCGCAGGGCCGCACGCAGCAGGTGCCAGGCGGCCTTGGGCTCGCCGAGCTCGTCGAGCAGCCCCCAGCCGGCGCCCGCCCACAGGTCGCGCAGGGTCCACACCAGGCCGCCGCCGCAGCGCGCGCCCTGCGCGCGCCAGCGTACGAAGGTCGAGCGCATCGCATCGCCGGTCACGATGCGGCCGAGCTCCAGGTAGCGGTCGTGGTCCTCGCGCCGCAGCGCCACCGGATCCACGCCGAACACGCTCGCCAGGTAGGCGTCGCGCACATCGTCGAAGTCCCAGCCCGCCCCGAGGTCGCGCGGCGTGCGCGCGGCCCAGCCGGGATGGTGGACCCGAAGGCCCGCTCCGCCCGGCATGCGCTCGAGCGCCGCGGGCTCGGGCACGTTCGCGAACCCCAGGCACTCGGTGGCGAAGCGCACGTCGGTGACGCTCGCGTCGTCGAGCGGCCGCAGGTAGGCGCCGACGCCGTAGAACGAGGTGGTGCCCCGGCCCGCCTGGTGCGGGAACGCGCCGCCCCATGCGCTCGACGGCCAGTACGGCACGCCGGGCACGCACTCGGCGGCGAGCGCCTGCAGCACGGTGCCGAAGAGCGGCGGCGACCAGGCCTCGCGCGGCGCGCCCAGCATCGCCGCCTGCTGCGAGACCTCGCTGTTGCCGCAGACCACCGCGACGCACGGCCGTCCGCGCAGCCGCGCGAGCTGCTGGCGCACCTCGTGCTCGACCGAGGCGACGAAGGCCGGGTCGTCGTCGGGGTAGTCGAGATTGGCGAACATCAGGTCCTGCCAGACCATCAGGCCCGCCGCGTCGCAGGCGTCGTAGAACGCCTCGTCCTCGTAGACCGTCGGTCCGCAGACCCGCAGCATCGTGAAGCCGGCTTCGCGCGCCTGCCCGACCGCGGCCCGATAGGCCTCGGCAGGTGCCGACAGGGCCACCGGGTCGATCGGCATCCAGCACGCGCCGCGACAGAACACGGGCACGCCGTTGACCACCACCCGAAAGCCCTCGTCGGCGCGGTCGATCTCGATCGAGCGAAAGCCCACCGTCCCCAGCGCCACCCTCAGGCCGGGCGGCCGACCGGGCCGGCTCGCCTCGCGGACGCTCACGCGATGCAGCACCGGCTCGCCGTAGCCGTTCGGCCACCAGCGTCGCGCCGCCGGCACGACGAGCGCGCCGGCGAGCGCGCCGTCCGCGTCGCGCACCAGCGGCGCGTGCCACGCGTCGTCGCCGAGCTCGACCACCAGCTCGAGGGGGCCGGACACATCGAGGAGACCGGACACGTCGAGCCGCCCGTGCACCCGGACATGACCGTCGTCGCCGACCAGGCTCGCATCGACCGCGAGCGCGGCCGCCGGGTGCCCGTCGTGCGCCGTCTCGAGCCGCACCGGCCGCCACGGACCCACCGGCGCCGCCGGCGGCGACCAGCCGGGCGTGCGCCCGAGCAGCGTGGTGCGCACGCGCCTGAGCTTCTGGTTCTCGACCATCGGTGCACGCCAGCGCGGCCGCTCGCGCACCGCGGCGAGCGCCGCGTCGAGCGAACGGAAACGCAGCACCAGCTCGCACGCGGGTGCGTCCTGCACAGGCAGCCTCACCCGATGGGCGACGAACATGTTGTCGCTCGCCAGCACGTGGACACCGTCGACCCAGACGTCGGCCAGCGTCGCGAGCCCGTCCAGGCAGAGCACCTCGTGCTGCCCGTCGGGCTGCGGCGCGCGCTCGATGCGGACGCGGAACCACCAGTCCAGCGCGTCGAAGCGCTCGGGCGGCGACGCGAGGCTCCAGTCGCCGAGGGCACGCCGCGCCGAGGCGACGGTGCAGGGCACGGTGGCCGCGGACCAGCTGCCCGGCATCGCATCGATGTCCGACGGATCGGCGCAGGCACCCGCCGCGGTCGAGCGGCAGGTCCAGCCGGTGTCGAGCATCCGGTCGGCGCTCACGTCGGAGGGGCCGCCCCGTCCAGGCACGCGGTCAGGCCCCGACGAGATCCGTCAGGGCGGCACGGATCGACGCGATGCTGTCGAAGACGCTGCGCTTGAGCATCGTGTCGGGGAACTCGACGTCGAACTCGGCTTCGAGCGCAAGCATGACGTTGACGCTCGCATGCGAGGTCATGCCCGCCTGGTAGAGGTCGTCGGTGCTCGACAGCGAGGCGGCGTCGCGCGACAGCCGGGCGTGCTCGGCGAGCACGGTACGGATGCGCGGATCGAGGTCTTGGGAGTCGGTCATCGGGGCACTCGTTCTTCGGAGGTTCGGTCTCGGCGATCGACGACGACGACCGCGGCCGCGTAGTCGCCGTCGTGGGTGAGGCTCAGCGCGATGGAGTCGGCGCCGAGGGCATCGGCCTGACGCTGCGCGGCGCCGTGCAGCCGCAGCGTGCAATGGCCGTCGGCCGCGCGGCGCACCTCCATGTCCGTCCAGGCGACACCGGTGTCCGTCAGGCCGAGGGCCTTGATGGCGGCCTCCTTGGCGGCGAAGCGGGCAGCCAGGCGCTCGGGCATCCGCACCGGGTCGACGCCCGCATCGGCGATCTCGCCTGCGGTGTAGACCCGCGCGAGATACCGCTCGCCGAAGCGCTCGAGCGAGGCGCGGACACAGGGCACGTGGACGAGGTCGATTCCGGCGCGCATGGGCGATGCGGCAGCCCGCGAACGGGCCGTCTCGAAGAGGTGGGCCGAGTGTATCGGCGCCCGACAGACGGGAACGAGAACTGGGTCACGCACTGGCGTCGTCCAGGCCGCGAACCCGTCCTTCAGAGGTCGCCCGGTCTCGCAGAGCGGTCGCATTCCGGCGATGCGACATGTCAAGAATGGAAACGGCGCCCACGAGGGCGCCGTCGATGCGCCCTGCTGCCGGAGACCTCAGCCGCCGAGCGCCGCCACCACCTCGGGCGGAGCCTGCACCAGCTCGATCAGCACGCCCTCGCCCGCGATCGGGAACTCGTCGTTCGCCTTCGGGTGCAGGAAGCAGATGTCGTGGCCGGCCGCACCCTTGCGGATGCCGCCCGGTGCAAAGCGCACACCCTTGGCGGTGAGCCATTCCACCGCCCGAGGCAGGTCGTCGATCC
>JAIYAG010000499.1 GCA_027489195.1 Burkholderiales bacterium
ATCCTCGGCCGGAACATGTTCGGGCCGGTCCGCGGGCCCTGGCCGGACGAGTCCTGGCGGGGCTGGTGGGGCGAGAACCCGGTCTACAAGGTCCCGGTCTTCGTGCTGACCCACCATGCGCGCGCACCGCTGGTGATGCAAGGCGGCACGACCTTCCACTTCGTGACGCAAGGCATCGAGGTCGCGGTGGACCGCGCCCGGGAAGCCGCACAGGGCAAGGACGTGCGGATCGGCGGAGGCGTGGACACGATCCGGCAGTGCCTGCGCAAGCGCCTGATCGACGAATTGCACATCGCCGTCTCGCCGGTGCTGCTCGGCTCGGGCGAACGGCTCTTCGAGGGCGTGGACCTGCCGGCCCTGGGCTATGCGTGCATCCGGCACGAAGCCACGCCGCTGGCCACCCACCTGATCATCGCCCGGCAGTGAGGCGCGCGGCGCTGCGCGCGCGGCGGGACGCTCAGTCCTCCGCCCCCAGCGGCACCGCCAGCGCATCCTCCAGCGCCAGCAGCAGCGTGGTGCGGTCCTCGCGGGCCACGTCCTGCCAGCGCTTGCCCGAGATCGCGCCTTCGAGTGCCCACAGCAGGTTCAGGCTCGGTCGGCCGCCGGCGCGCTTGACGGCGATGTAGGCGCGGATCGCGCCGAGCGTGCGCAGGCGCTCCAGGGTTGCGATGCCTGCGAGCTCGAGCATCTCGCGCGAGCGCGGGCCGAGCATGGGCAGGGCCGCGGTGCCCTGGGCGGGCGCCTTGGGCGCGTTGCCGCGTCGCGGGCGTCCGCCCTTCGGGGGCCAGGCACCGACGCGGTCGAGCGCGGCGGCGATCCACTCGTCGAGGGTCTCGCGGTCGGCGACCACGCCGCGCGGCACGACGTAGAGCTCGCGCATCGCACGGCCCTCCATCGGCTCGAAGGGCACCGGCCTGCGGCCCTCGTGCAGGCGCGCGAGGTCGGCGGCACCGAGCTTGATCACGAACTGCTCGCGGAACACCGTGGCCGCCAGATGTCCGCCGACGAAGGCGGCGGGACAGCCGAACAGGGTGCGCCGCTCGACGCGCGCGTCGGTGGCGACGGCCTGGTCGAACAGCTCGACGAGTTCCGGGGCGGGATCGGACCAGCTCATGCGCCAAGAGTAGCCGACCGTGGCGGCGCGACCCCTCGGCCGCGGCTCCGAAAGGCGGTCGCGGGGCGCTGGCCGGCATCCGGGCGCGGCGTGCGCGCGACGCGACCCGGGGCCGTCGTCCGCCGCGCGCCGGGCGCTGCGGGCGGCGAGGGCGCCCGCTTCGGGGTCGTGGCGCGCAGGCATCGCGGCTGCGGCTCGTCGGTCCGAATCCCGCCGTCCGTCGCCCGGCTCGGCCGTGGCGACGGCTTCCTAAGGGTCGCCCCCTATCATCGACCCACTTAGTCCGTGTCAACGGGGGCAGTCGTGCTGGGTGGTGTGTTCAAGACGAAAGAGATCGATGCGTTCGCGCAGGGGCTGTCCGCGACGCTCGCGCCGCGCCTGGCAGCCGCTGCGCGTCCGCGCACCGATTCGCCGGCGCTGGCCGGGCTGATCGACGAGGTCGAGGCCCGCGCGGTCGAGTTCTCGCGCGAGCAGCGTCTCGGGATCTACGGCAAGGCGCGCCTGTGCCGCACGCTGGGCGAGGCCCTGACGGAAGCGGGCGCCGATCCGGCCGCCACCGAGACGATCGTGAGCCGCTACATCCGCCGCATCGCGCGGGCGAGGGCCTGAGCCATGGGCCTGAGGACGATGCTGAGTCGGGTCCAGGCGCGGCTGGAGCGCCGCGTCGAGACGCTGTCGATGTCATCGGGCATGCGGCTGGCGCCCGCCGGGCCCGCGGCGTCCGAGGCCGACCTGTTCCCGCTGCGCCGCGCGGTCGCGCTGGCGCCTGAGGATCCGGCCGCGAGCCTCGCGCTCGCGCACGGCCTGGAGCAGGCCGGCCGCACCGAGGAGGCGGCACGGGCCGCGTGTTCGGCGGCGCACCTCGCGCGCCGCCGCGGCGATGCCGCGACCGAGCTCGAGGCCTGCCGCGCCTGGGCGAGGCTCGAGCCGTCGCCGCCCGAGCCCGCGATCGCGCTGGCCGCGGCGCTGGCGGCCGCCGGCCATGCGGCGCAGGCCGCCGAAACCTACGAAGGCGTGATCGCCGCACACGGTGCGCGGGTCGAGCTGCTGATCGCGCTGGGCGCGGTCCACGAGGAAATGGCCAACGGCGACGAGGCCTTCCGCGCCTACACGCGGGCCGTCGAGCTCGCGCCGGACAACGCCAACGCCCTCATCTATGCCGGCGTCGCCGCGCGCGATGCGGGCCGCAGCGCCGAGGGCGAGGCCCTCCTCGAGCGCGCGCTGCACGTGATGCCGAACTCGGCGCATGCCATCTTCAACCTCGGGCTGCTGCGGATGGACCGCGGCGGCCTCGACGCGGCCGCCCGTGACTTCGACACCGCCCGGGCGCTGCGGCGCGGCGAGCCGTGGTCGGACGCGGTCGTCGGGCAGCGGCTGGCCACCGGCCGCTGCGACCCGAACGACATCGACTGGGGCTGCACGCGCTTCAAGCTCGAGCACGACATCGAGCAGCTCGGCTACCTGCGGGCCGCCGGACGGATCGGCCCGGGCTACGACGCGGTGATCGCCGAGTACCGGCGCGCGCTCGCCGACCCGTCGCTGCCGACCGATCCGTACACCATGGTGCCGCTCGACCCGGCCCGCTACCCGACGCTCGCGGCCTCGTACAAGCGCCCGCTGCACGTGCCTGTCATCGCGATGCCCGAGGGCCCGCTGGTGAGCGACACGCTGCACTGGGGCGACATCGAGGCCCGCTACCTCGACGCCGAACCGAACATGGTCTGCCTCGATGGCCTGCTCACGCCGGCCGCGCTCGACGCGGTGCGCACCTGGTGCCTGGAGGCCACCGTCTGGAACGAGGTGAAGGCCGGCTACCTCGGCGCCTTGATGCACGACGGCTTCGCGAGCCCGCTGATGCTGCGGATCGCCGCCGAGCTTCGCGCGCGGATGCCGCGCGTGATCGGCGACCGGCCGCTGCAGACGATGTGGGGCTTCAAGTACGACGCCCAGTACGGCGGCACCAGTCTGCACGCCGACGAGGCCGCGGTGAACGTGAACTTCTGGATCACGCCCGACGAGGCGAACCTCGACGCGTCCGGCGGCGGCCTGATCGTGCAGTCGCGCGAGGCACCGCGGTCCTGGGGCTTCCGGCGCTACAACGTCGACGACCCGGAGATCCGCAGCTACCTCGAGTCGGTCGGCAGCGAGTCGATCCGCGTGCCGTACCGCTCGAACCGCGCGGTGCTCTTCGACTCGGACCTGTTCCACGAGACCGACACCTTCCGCTTCCGGCCCGGGTACGAGAACCGCCGCGTCAACATCACGATGCTGTACGGCACGCGCGACCGCTAGCGGCTCGAGTGTCGTCGCGCGCGGGCCGCGGCGCGCGCGCCGCCGGCCCCGCCGCCGTCACTTGGGGCCGTAGACCCAGCCGGCGTCGGTGAGGCACTGCGACTGCGCCCGGTCCCGGCGGTCCTTGTTCGCGTCGTAGGACGCGTAGGTCGCCGGGATGACCTGGGCAGGCCAGTTGACGCAGTCGGTGCGGTTGCCGGTCGTCGTGCAGCTCGACCGCCCGGGCTCCGTGCGGGCGGGCTGGTCGATGCGGGTCGCCATCTGCACGGGGAAGGCTTGCATGGCCTGCACGGCGCACTGCAGCCGGTCCGATTCGAGCGCCGTGGCGGGCTTGGTCGGATGGGTCCAGGTGCCGCAGCCGCCCAGCACGGCGAGGACGGCGGACACGGCGAACAGGACTGCGGGTCGGATGGCGGGCATGCGGAGCTCCGGCGAGCGGTCACTTGGGGCCTCCACACTGTGACGCGGCGGCGTGCGCTCGGGCGAGGCGCCGGACGTCCGGGCAGGGACCGCCGACGTCCGGCGGCCGTACGACACGCGTGACGCCGGGGGCGCGCCCGCGCGTTCCCGGAATCCGCCGCGGGCCGGAATGGGCGATGCTGTCGGCGATGCCGACACCGCGCACGGAGCGCGCCGATGCCCGATCTCTTCAGTCCGCTCACGATCAAGGACGTCACGCTGCGCAACCGCATCGCGATGTCCCCGATGACCCAGCACCGCGCGGTCGACGGCCGCGTCGGCGACTTCCACGTGATGCTGACCGGCTCGCGCGCCGCCGGCGGCTTCGGCCTGGTGTTCCCCGAACAGATCGCGATCACCGCCGACGGCCGCACCAGCGTGCACTGCGCGGGGATCTGGGAGGACGGCCAGATCGAGGGCCTGGCCCGGATCACGCGGATCGTCAAGGAGATGGGCGGGGTGCCGGCGATCCAGCTCGGCCATACCGGCCGCAAGGGCAGCGAGTGCGCGCCCTGGCTGGGCCGGGTCCAGCTGCCCCCCGAGCACCCGGACGGCTGGCAGGTGCGCGGCCCGTCCGACGTGCCCTACGGCGGCGTGCGCCCGTACCCGGTGCATCCGCTGTCGATCGCCGAGATCGCGGACCTGCACCGCGCCTACGCCGACGCGGCACGGCGCGCGCTCGACGCCGGCTTCGAGTGGCTGGAGCTGCACTTCGCGCACGGCTACCTCGGCGCGAGCTTCCTGTCGCCGCTGGCCAACCGGCGCACCGACGCGTACGGCGGCCCGCTGGCGAACCGCGTGCGCTACCACCTCGAGGCGCTGGACGCGGTGCGCGCGGTCTGGCCCGAGCGGCTGCCGCTGACGATGCGGCTGGGCTCGGACGACCTGAATCCGGCCGGCACGCAGTTCGACGACGCGCTCGCGGCGGTCGCGATGATGAAGGACCACGGGCTCGACCTCGCCGACCTGAGCATCGGCTTCAACACCGACGACATGAACCCCAAGCCGTTCGCCGACCTCGCGTTCATGGTCGAGCGGGCGGCGCGGGTGCGGCGCGAGGTCGGCATCCCGGTGGCGACGAGCTGGAACCTGGGGCTGCCGGCCGTCGCCGACCGCGTGATCCGCGAGGAGGCGATCGACCTGGTGATGCTGGGGCGCCCGGCGCTGTCGAACCCGCACTGGCCGGTGTGGGCGGCACGCGAGCTCGCGCATCCCGATCCGTTCTCGCTGGTGCCCGAGGACTGGGGCTGGTGGCTGCGGAACTTCCGCGCCCATCCCGACTGCATCGGCTGGCCCCCTGCGGCGGCGCCTTCCGCCTGAAGCGGCGTCCAGGGCGTCCCCTCCCACGCGAGACTGTCCGATACCGCCAGGCTTTCGGCGGGTGCACACTGCGGCAATGATCCCTCCGTCGCCGGACCGAGACCCGGGCGCGCCTGCACCCGGCGAGGCCGCGTCGCCGCCGTTCCCGCCGCTGCTCGCGCTCGAGAGCATCCGCGACGCGTTCTACGTCGTCGACGCGCAGTGGCGGATCGTGTTCTTCAATGCCTGCGCCGAGCGCCATTTCGGCCGGTCTCGCTCGGACGTGCTCGGGCGCACCGTCTGGGACGCCTTTCCCTCGGCCGCCGGCTCGCCGTTCGACGCGCCCTTCGTCGCGGCGATGCGCGCGCGCGGCACCGCGCGGGTCGAGGCCGAATCGGTTCGCCGCGACGGCCGCTGGGTCGAGGTCGAGGCCTCGCCCTGCGGCGACGGCATGTGCCTGCAGGTGCGCGACATCACCGCGCGCAAGCAGGTCGAGCTGCAGCTGCGCGAGCGCGAGGCGCGGCTCGCCGACGCCGACCGCAACAAGGACGAGTTCCTCGCCGTGCTGTCGCACGAGCTGCGCAATCCGCTCGCGCCGCTGACCAACGTGCTTCACCTGCTGTCGCGCAGCGCGGCCCTCGGGACGGACGAGCGCGCCCTGCTCGAGGTGGCCGAGCGCCAGCGGGCGCGTCTCGCCGTGCTGGTCGACGAGCTGCTCGAGATCACGCGGGTCAGCCGCGGCAAGGTGACGCTGCGCTGCGCGCCGATGTCGGTCGGACAGGCGGTGCGCGAGGCGCTCGAATCGGTCGCCGCCGCGGTCGCGGCACGCGGCCAGCGGGTCGGGCTCGCCGTCCCCGATGGCTCGGACGAGGTGCTCGGCGATGCGGCGCGCATCGCGCAGGTGCTCGAGAACCTGCTGCACAACGCGTCGAAGTACACGCCGCCCGGCGGCGCGATCCGCGTGACCGTCAGCGCCGCGCCCGATGCGGTCGAGGTCGAGGTCGCCGACGACGGCATCGGCATCGCGCCCGACGACCTGCCGCGCATCTTCGAGCCCTTCGTCCAGCTCGAGGCCGGCCGCGGGCGGGCCGAGGGCGGGCTGGGCATCGGGCTGGCGCTGGTGCGCCGGCTCGCCGTGCTGCACGGCGGCTCGGTCGTCGCGCGCAGCGACGGCCCCGGTCGCGGCGCCGTCTTCAGCCTGCGCCTGCCGCGCGGCGGCCCCGACGCAGCGGGCTGACGTCGGCGCGCCGCGACGGCGGCGCCCGGCCGCCGGCCCGGTGCGCCGGTGTCGGCCTCAGGGCTTCGGCGGGCGCTTCATCTGACACGACGTGGGCTGGGCGCTCACGTAGGTGTCAACCGCCGCATCGACCCGAAAGCCGTAGCCGGTGTTCTCGGCGTCGTACTTCACGCGCTTGCCGTCCTGCTTGGCCCAGATGCCGAGGTACAGCGGCCCGAGCAGCTGGTGGTCGGTGCGGCGCATCTCGACCTCGCCCTTGGGGCTCTTGAACTTCATGCCTTCCAGCGCGTACGCGACCTGGGTCGGATCGGTCGACTTCGCCTGCCGGAACGCCGTGGCCAGCATGTTCATGCTGTCCCAGTGCGCCGCGAAGATGAAGTCCTCGCCGGTCTTCTTCTTGTAGTCGACGTAGATCTTCTCGAGCTCGGGGGTGGGCGCGTTGGTGACCCAGTTCCACACCACGCCGACCTTCTCGGCGCCGTAGGTGCCGAGCTGCGCCGGGCTGCCCGGGTTGTTGGCGTTCAGCGTGTAGATGTAGGTGTCCAGGCCGCCGTCCTTGGCCGCCTTGAACAGCAGCGTCAGGTCGCTGCCCCAGTTCGAGGTGATGACGGTGTCGGCGCCGGCGGCCTTGATCTTCGAGATGTACGGCGCGAAGTCGCGGGTCTGCGCGATCGGCACGAAGTCCTCGCCGACGATCTTGATGTCCGGCCGCTTGCGGGCGAGGTACTCGCGCGAGGCGCGCGCGACCTGCTGGCCGTGCGTGTAGTTCTGGTTCAGCAGGTAGACGTTCTTGATGTCCTTCTTGCCGATCATGTAGGAGGTCAGCGCCTCGATGTTCATCTCGCTCGACGGATAGAACCGGAAGTGCCAGAAGCTGCACTTGTCGTTGGTCAGGCCCGGGTCCATCGCCGAGTAGTTCAGGTAGACGATCGACTTCGAGGGCTCGCGCTCGGCCAGCCGCGTGATCGCCTCGGACAGCGCGAAGGCCACGCCCGAGCCGCCGCCCTGGGTGATGTAGC
>JAIYAG010000247.1 GCA_027489195.1 Burkholderiales bacterium
CCGGCTCCTACCTGCCGGGCTCGCCGGGCGGGCGGGCAAGCCGGGCGCTCGATGACTGGGTGCGCTGGGAGCTGACCGCCTGGGAGCCAGCAAGGCGCTGAGGCCGGCCAGGCCCCTAGAGCCGGTCGAGCCCGTCGAGCACCTGCGCCACCGACGGCCAGACGCCCGCGCCACCCGTCCAGGCGACGCGCGGCCCCCAGGGCCGGGTTCGCGCCGGATCGCTCGGGCCGAAGACGCCCATCACCGGCGCATCGACCGCCGCCGCCAGGTGCATCGGCCCGGAGTCGTTCGAGACGGTCGCGAGCGCCCCGGCGCAGGCGGCCGCGTAGGCGCCCAACCCCAGGCCGACGAGCACGCGCGCCCCCGGAACCGCCGCGCGCGCCGCCTCCGCCTCGCCGGGCCCCGGACAGACCACGGTCGTGCAGCCGCGCGCACGCAGCGCCTCGTCGAGCTCGCCGAAACGCGGCCAGAGCTTCGGCACGCCGCCCGCGGTGCCGGCGGCCAGCGGCGCGAGCACCATGTAGGGCTGCCCTGCGGCGAGCCCGGCCGCGGCCAGCGCCTCGGCCGCGGCGTGCCGGTGTGCGTCGGTGAGCCGCAGCCCGAGCGAGACCGGCGGCGAGGCCGGCCAGCCCGGGAGCGGCAGCCAGGCCGCGGCCGCGCCGGCCAGGCGCCAGAACACCTCGACCTCGTGCAGGCCCTCGGGCTTGGCGAGCGCCCGGCCGAGCAGCAGCGAGCGGCCCTCGTTGCGATGGCCGAGCGCGGACACGCCGGCCAGCCGGAAGGTGGCGGCGCTCGACAGCGAGTTGGTCAGCAGCAGGCCCCGCCGCGGCCCGGCGGCGGCGCGCAACGCGGCCGCGCCCGCCCGCAGCCCGGCGGGCAGCTTGAGCACCGGCCAGCCGTGGCCAGCCAGCAGGTCGGCGGCCCAGCCCCGCCCGGCGAGCGACAGCAGGGCGCCGCGTGCCTCGAGCTCGCGCAGGGCCGGCAGCGCCATGCAGGCATCGCCGACCCAGTTGGGCAGGCGCACCCTCAGCGGCACGCCGCTCCGAGCCGGGGACGCGTCGTGCATCGCGGCCCGTCCGCCCTCAGGCGCGGGCGGTGCCGATCGCGCGGTCGACCCACTCGATCCAGTGGCGCACCGGCGTGCCGGTGCCCGACTGCAGGTGCGTCAGGCAGCCGATGTTGGCGGACAGGATCGTCTCGGGCGCACCGGCCTGCAGGGCCTCGAGCTTGCGGTCGCGCAGCTGCGTCGACAGCGTCGGCTGCATCACCGAGTAGGTGCCGGCCGAGCCGCAGCACAGGTGGGCGTCGGCGAAGGGCTGCAGCTCGGCGCCGCAGGCCGCGAGCAGCGACTCGACCGCGCCGCGCACCTGCTGGCCGTGCTGCAGCGTGCACGGCGGATGGAAGGCGACGCGCGCCGGCAGCGGCACGGCGCGGGTGGCGGCGGCCTCGCGGGCGCGCGCCGCGAGTGCCTCGCGCGCGGAGGCGAGGAACACCGACAGGTCGCAGGCCAGCGCCGACACGCGCGCGGCCTTCGCGGCATAGGCCGGGTCGTCGCGCAGCAGGTGACCGTAGTCGGCGAGCATCGCGCCGCAGCCCGACGCATTGACGACGATCGCCTCGACGCCCTGCCCTTCGACGCCCTGTCCCTCGCCGCCCTGCCCCTCGATGTGCGGCCACCAGGCATCGATGTTGCGGCGGACGTCGCCGAGCGCGCCGCCGTGGTCGTTCAGGTGGTGGCGGATCGCGCCGCAGCAGCCCGAGCCCGCGGCCACGACCGGCTCGACGCCGAGCGCATCGAGCACCCGCGCGGTGGCCGCGTCGATCGCCGGGACCATCGCCGGCTGCACGCAGCCATCGAGCATCAGCACGCGCCGCGCGTGGCTGCGGCGCGGCCAGGCGCCGGGGTCGCGCCGCTCCGGCACCTTGGCCTTCATCGCCTCCGGCAGCAGCGGTCGCATCGCCTGGCCGACGCGCATCGCCGGATCGAACAGCCAGCGCCGTGTCAGGCCCTCGCGCAGCGCGCCGCGCATCAGCCGCTCGCCGAGCGGACGCTGCACACGCTCGTCGACCAGCTTGCGGCCGATGTCGACCAGGTGGCCGTACTTCACGCCCGACGGACAGGTGCTCTCGCAGTTGCGGCAGGTCAGGCAGCGGTCGAGGTGGCGCTGCGTCTCGCGCGTGGGCGGCGCGCCTTCCATCACCTGCTTGATCAGGTAGATGCGGCCGCGCGGGCCGTCGAGCTCGTCGCCGAGCAGCTGGTAGGTCGGGCAGGTGGCCGTGCAGAAGCCGCAGTGCACGCACGAGCGCAGGATCGACTCGGCCTCGGTCCCCTCGGGGGTGCCGCGCAGCCAGTCGGCGAGGTGGGTTTCCATCGCGGCGGGCCGTCCTAGAGGCCGGCCACGAGGCGGCCGGGATTGAAGATGCCGCGCGGATCGAGCTCGCGCTTGATCCGGCGGTGCAGTTCGAGCACCGGCGCCGACAGCGGCGCGAACACCCCGGTGCCCTTGTCGCGGCAGCGGAAGAGCGTCGCGCTGCCGCCGACGGTGGCCGCCGCCTCGCGCACGCGCGCGGCATCGGCGTCGGTGCGGAACCAGCGCAGCGCCCCGCCCCATTCGATCAGCTGCTGGCCGGGGAAGTCGAACGGCGGCGCGGTCGACGGCACGCTCAGCCGCCACAGCGGCGCCTCGCCGTCGAAGAACGGGTCGGTGTGCTCGCGGATGCCGCTCCAGACCGACGCGGCCTGCGCGGGCTCGACGCGCTCGGCGCCGTGCTGCTCGACGAAGCGGTGCACCGCCGCGTCGACCGCCGCGCGCGCGCCGGAGAAGCGCACGCCGAGATCGCCCGAATGCCAGGCTGTGGCCGACACCGGCAGCGGCTGTCCGCCCCAGCGGTTCATCAGGTCGAGCGCCTCGCGCAGGCCCGCCGGCAGCAGCACGGTGGCCTCGGCGGCCGGCACCGGCAGCACCTTGAGCGACACCTGCACGATCGGTCCGAGGATGCCGAGCGAGCCGGCGAGCAGCCGCGAGACGTCGTAGCCCGCGACGTTCTTCATCACCTGACCGCCGAACTGCAGCAGCTCGCCCTGCGCGTTCATCAGCACCGCGCCGAGCATGTAGTCGCGGACCGCGCCCGCGGCCGCGCGCCGCGGCCCCGACAGGCCCGCCGCGACCATGCCGCCGACGGTGGCGCCCGGGCCGAAGTGCGGCGGCTCGAAGGGCAGGCACTGGCGGCGCTCGGCGAGCGCGGCCTCGAGCTCGGCCAGCGGCGTGCCGCAGCGGGCGGTGATCACCAGCTCGGTCGGCTCGTACGACACGATGCCCGACAGCGCGCGCAGGTCGAGGACCTCGCCGGCGGCAGGCTCGCCGTAGAAGTCCTTGGTGCCGCCGCCGCGCAGCCGCAGCCGCAGGCGGTCCGCATCGGCGCTGCGCACGCAGTCGCGCAGCGCGCGCAGCGGGCCGTCGGCGATGATCGGGCCGGTCGCGGCGCTCGGCGCGGCGTCGGCCGCGAGGGAGGCGGTCGGTTGCAAGCGGGGGCGTCCTGGAGCGGGTTCGGGAGGGCGTGAACGGTGGGCTGAGCGGCGCGCGGGCGCTCGCGTCAGAAGCGGGGCAGTTCGGGAAAGGCGATGCGCCCGCCCTGCACGTGCATCTTCCCGTACTCGGCGCAGCGCGCCAGCGTCGGGATGCCCTTGCCCGGATTGAGCAGGCCCGGCGGGTCGAACGCGCGCTTGAGCGCGAAGAACGCGGCGCGCTCGGCCGGCGAGAACTGCACGCACATCGAGTTGATCTTCTCGATGCCCACGCCATGCTCGCCGGTGACCGTGCCGCCCAGCTCGACGCACAGCTCGAGGATGTCGGCGCCGAACCGGTCCGCGCGCTCCCATTCGCCGGCCGTGTTGGCGTCGAACAGGATCAGCGGGTGCAGGTTGCCGTCGCCGGCATGGAACACGTTCATGCAGCGCAGCCCGTAGGTCCGCTCCATGCCTGCGATGGCGGCCAGCATGGTCCCGAGGTTCTTGCGCGGGATGGTGCCGTCCATGCAGTAGTAGTCGGGCGAGATGCGACCGGCCGCGGGGAACGCGTTCTTGCGGCCCGACCAGAAGCGCAGCCGCTCGGCCTCGCTGCCCGACACCGCGATCGCGGTCGCGCCGGCCTCGCGCAGCACCGCCTCGAGCAGCGCGATCTCCTCCTCGACCTCCTCCGGCGTGCCGTCGGACTCGGCCAGCAGGATCGCCTCGGCCGACAGGTCGTAGCCGGCCTTCACGTAGGGCTCGACCGCCTCGGTCGCCTTGCGGTCCATCATCTCGAGGCCCGCGGGGATGATGCCCGCGCCGATGATCGCGGCGACCGCGTCGCCGGCCTTGATCACGTCGTCGAACGAGGCCATCACGACGCGTGCGAGCTGCGGCTTGGGCACCAGCTTGACCGTGGCCTCGGTGGCCACCAGCAGCATGCCCTCGGAGCCGATCGCGAGCGCCAGCAGGTCGAGTCCGGGCGCGTCGAGCGCGGCGCCGCCCAGCTCGACGATCTCGCCGTCGATGGTCACGCCGCGGATGCGCAGCACGTTGTGCACGGTCAGCCCGTACTTCAGGCAGTGCACGCCGCCCGAGTTCTCGGCTAGGTTGCCGCCGATGGTGCAGGCGATCTGCGAGGACGGATCGGGCGCGTAGTACAGGCCATGGGGCGCCGCGGCCTCGCTGATGGCGAGGTTGCGCACGCCGGGCTGCACGCGCGCGGTCCGGCCGACCGGGTCGAGCGCAAGGATGCGGTTGAAGCGGGCGAGCGACAGCACGATGCCCGCGGCATGCGGCATCGCGCCGCCCGACAGGCTGGTGCCCGCGCCGCGCGCCACCACCGGCACGTCGAGCCGCCGGCAGGTCTTGAGGACCGCGACGACCTGCTCCTCGGTCTCGGGCAGCACCACCGCGACCGGCAGCTTGCGAAAGGCCGACAGGCCGTCGCATTCGTAGGGACGCGTCTGCTCGACGCCGGCGAGGACGCAGCGTGCCGGCAGCACGGTGCGCAGCGCGGCGACGATGGCGGCGGCGCCGGCCGCATCGGGCGCGGCCTCCAGGTCGGCCCAGCGGGGCTCGGGGCTGGGCGCGACGGCGCGCGCGACGGCGGGCGGGGCGAGGTGTTCGGCGTTCATCACGTCGGATTATCGCCCGTCCGGCCGGGGCGCCCCCCGGAGAGACCCCGCGCGGCACCCGGGCCGCCCGCGGCGCGCATCCGTCGGCCCTGCAGCACCCAGACGAGGGCGAGCGGCAGCACGCCGGCGAGCAGCCCCCACGAGTCGTCCGGGCGGTCGGGGTGCCGGACCTCGACCGCGACGAGCCGATAGCCCGACTCGAGCCCCAGCTTGCGGGCCCGGCTGCCGAACTTCACGTCGGAGACCGTCAGCGTGCCGCCGAGCTGCGCGAGCGTGACGCCGGCCGCCCGGATGCGGGCGCGCCCG
>JAIYAG010000076.1 GCA_027489195.1 Burkholderiales bacterium
ACAAGGTGTGCCTGGTGACGGGCGGTGCATCGGGCATCGGCCGCGCGATCGCGCTGGCCTGGGCGCGCGAAGGCGCCAAGGTCGTCGTGTCCGACCTTGCAGCAGCCGCTGCCGGCGGCGAGGACACGGTGGCGCAGGTGCGTGCGGCGGGCGCCGAGGCGATGTTCGTCGCGGCCGACGTCTCGCGCGACGCCGACTGCGCGGCACTGCTCGCGAGGACGCTCGAGCGCTTCGGGCGGCTCGACGCGGCCTGCAACAACGCGGGCGTGGGCGGCACGGTCGCGCCGACCGCCGACTACGCGCTCGACGAGTGGCACCGGGTGCTGTCGGTGAACCTCACCGGCGTGTTCCTGTGCATGAAGCACGAGATCCCGGCGCTGCTGGCGAGCGGCGGCGGCGCGATCGTCAACATCGCGTCGATCCTCGGCGCGGTCGGGTTCGCGGGCGCACCCGCCTACACCGCGGCCAAGCACGGCGTGCTCGGCCTGACCAAGGTGGCGGCGCTCGACTACGCGGCGCGCGGCGTGCGGGTGAACGCGATCGGGCCGGCGTTCATCCACACCCCGATGATCGCGGGCATGGAGGGGGATCCGGCGACGCTGCGGGCGCTGGAGGCCTTGCATCCGGCGGGCCGGCTCGGGCGCCCCGAGGAGGTCGCCGAGCTGGTCGCCTGGCTGAGCTCGTCACGCGCGTCGTTCGTCAACGGCGCGTACTGGCCGGTCGACGGCGGCTTCCTGGCACGCTGAGCCGCCACGGGCGGATCGTCACGGACGTGACGATCCGCGCGCTCACTTCGCCGGACCTCGCACCGCCTGCGGATTGTCCTCCACGTACGCGCGGACGATCGACGCGAAGTCGGCATCGGCGGTGAAGCCCATCGCGCTCGCGCGGGCGGTGTCGAAGCGCGCCGCCCAGGTGCGCACCAGGCGCATCACGTTCTCGTCGAGCGCGGGCTTGACGCGCGCGGCGACCGCGTCGCCGGCAACGGCCCGCAGCGCGGCGAGCTCCTCGTGCATGGAGACGGTCAGCCCCGGCAGGTTCAGGCTGCGGTGCCAGCCCCAGTCCTGCGGTGCGAGTTCGAGCGCACGCAGCAGCATGCCGACCACGGTGCGCGGCGAGGCGACCCACATCTCGGTCTCGGGCGGTACCGGAAGCGGCGCGTCGATGCCCGACAGCGGCTCGCGGATGATCCCGGACGCGAAGCCGGAGGCGGCGCCGTTCGGGCGGCCCGGCCGCACGACGACGGTCGGCACACGGACCGCGCGGCCGTCGATGAAGCCCTTGCGGGTGTAGTCCTGCACGAGCAGCTCGCCGACCAGCTTCTGGATGCCGTAGGAGCCCTGCGGGGTCGGCGTGGTGGCGTCGGTGACCACCGGCGGCAGCGCGCCGCCGAACACCGCGATCGAGCTCGAGAACAGCAGCCGCGGCGCGGTGCCGAGCGCGCGGCAGGCCTCGAGCAGGTGACGGGTGCCGTCGAGGTTGACCCGCATGCCGAGGTCGAAGTCCGCCTCGGCGGTACCGCTCACCACGGCCGCCAGGTGAACCACCGCGCCGGTGTCCTTCGAGACCAGCGCGCGGACCTGGGCCGGGTCGGAGATGTCGCCGGCCACGTTCTTCACGCGCGGATCGCGGATCGCGCCCTCGCCGACGTCGAAGCAGACGATGCGCGAGACCGGCTCGTCGCGCGCGCCCTGCGCATCGGCCAGTCGCAGCGCGCCCTTCGCGAGCACGCGCGCGATCAGTTGCTGCCCGAGGAACCCGGCGCCGCCGGTGACGAGGATGTCCATGATGTGTCTCCCTGTGTGTCGTGCGATGGATGCGCGGCCGGTGCCGCGCCATGCTCAGCGGACGGCCGCGAGCGCCTTGTCGAAGAAGTCGTCGGCGCCGAAGTTGCCCGACTTGAGCGCGAGTCCGACGGGTACGTCCGTGCCCGCGAGCGCCGGCACGCCCGGATCGATCTCGGGGCCGATCGCCAGCAGCCGCACGCCGAGCGCCTGCACGACCGCGCCCGAGGTCTCGCCCCCGGCGATGACCTGACGGCGCACCCCGCGTGCGTACAGCGCCGCCGACAGCTCGCCGAAGCAGTGCTCGATCGCCGAGGACGCGCGCTGCGTGCCGTGCTTGGCCTGCGAGGCGCGAACCGCCTCCGGATCGGCCGAGCTGTAGACGAGGGGCGCCGCGCCGGCGGGCTGCGCGAGCACCCAGTCGGCGAGCGAGGCCGCGGTCTGGCGCCCGTCGATCACGTCGTCGACGTCGACGCGGCGCGACGGCGCGTGCGCGGCGTAGCGCTCGACCTGCCGGCGGGTCGCGGCCGAGCAGCTGCCCGAGATCACCACCGCCGGGCCGCCGATCGCGTCGAGGGCGCCGGCATGCGGCCGCAGCAGGCCGGCGCGGCGGAAGTTGTCCGGCAGCCCGAGCGCGATGCCCGAGCCGCCGGTGATCAGCGCGGCGTCGGCGCAGGCCTCGCCGAGCGTGCGCAGGTCGGCATCGGTGATCGCGTCGGCGACCGCGAGCCGCACGCCGCCGGCGGCGAGCGCTGCGAGGGCCTCGCGGGTGGCGGCCGCGCCGCGGGCGACCGTCGGATGCGCGAGCAGCCCGACCGTGTACGGCGTCTGGCGCTGCAGCCAGCGCGCGAGGTCGGGGTCGGTCATCGGCGTGAGCGGATGGTGCTGCATGCCGCTCTCGCTCAGCAGCCGGTCGCCGACGAACAGGTGGCCCATGTAGATCGTGCGCCGGTTCGTCGGGAACGCCGGGCAGGCGATCGCGATCGGCGCATCGAGCGCGTCGAGCAGCGCCTGCGCGACCGGGCCGATGTTGCCCGCGGGCGTGGAATCGAAGGTCGAGCAGTACTTGAAGAAGATCTGGCGCACCCCGTGGGCGCGCAGCCAGCGCAGGGCGTCCAGGCTCTGTGCGACCGCGTCGGCGGGCTCGATGCTGCGGGACTTGAGCGCGACCACCACCGCATCGGCATCGGGCGCGGGGCCGTCGGCCGGCACGCCGATGGCCTGCACGGTGCGCATGCCGCCGGCGGTCAGGGTGTTCGCGAGATCGGAGGCGCCGGTGAAGTCGTCGGCGATGCAGCCCAGCAGCATGGCGAAGGGGTCTCCTGGTTCGGATGTGCGGCGGGCGGCGTGCCCGCGAGGGGTCGGCTCAGCCCGGCGCCCTGCGCCGGCGACCTGACCGGAACACGGCCGCGTCATTGTAGAACGCGGGGTCGCGGTTCGCGTCGCACCAGCCGGGCAGGCCCATCACCGGCAGCGGGCAGAACGCGCGCGACGACAGGCGTCCCGGCTCGAGCGAGGCGACCAGCACGCGATCGACCTCGGCCGGCGGCGCGCCGGCGTCGAGCCGCAGCGGCCAGGCGTGCGCGGTGATGGCCTTGAACGGCGCGTCGAGCTTCTCGAGCAGCGCATGGCCGAAGACGTGCACGCGGACCGAACGCTCGACGCGGCTGCGGCCGACGACGAAGAGGGCCATCCAGTCGAAGGCGCGCAGCGCGTCCTCGAGCGAGGCGTCGAGCCCGACCCACACCGCGGCGTTCTCGTCGAAGAGCGTCGCCGCGTCGCGCAGCGGGCCACGGGGGGCCGTCGTGCCGGGGTGGCTCGTGGCCTCGGCCAGTGCCGCGGCGTGCAGCGCGTTGAGCCGGGCCTTCGCGCGGGGCCAGGCGAGCCAGGACAGCGCGTTGCACAGGTCGTGCCGCGCGCCCGCGGGATCGGTGCGCGTCGCGACCTCGCCGGCCTCGAAGATCCGCGCCTCGTAGGCCGGGCGCAGCGAGCCCGCCTGCGCGGCGCCCGTGCCGGCGTCGGGCACGAAGCGCAGCGGCCTGCCGGACTCCGTGTGCAGGCCGGCCTCCCGGGCCCACGCGTCGAGCCGCGCGACGCGCGCCGCGGCCGACAGCGGCGCCAGCTCGGCGAGCCGCGCCTCGTGCGGCACGAGCCAGGGCCGGATCATGGGGGTCACGGCGTCGGCGCGAGGGGGGATCGCGGCGCCACCGACCGCCGCGCCGCCGCGACGGCGCTCAGCCCGCGGCGAGCCGCCACGCGAGCGGCTCGCCGGCGGCCAGCGGCACGATGGCCTCGTCGCCGAAGGGCAGCGCCTCGGGCACCGTCCAGGACTCGCGGCGCAGCGTGACGCGCGCCGTGTTGCGCGGCAGACGGTAGAAGTCCGGCCCGTGCAGGCTCGCGAAGCCCTCGAGCCGATCGAGCGCGCCGACCGACTCGAACGCGGCCGCGTACAGCTCGAGCGCATGCGGCGCCGTGTAGCAGCCGGCGCAGCCGCAGGCGTTCTCCTTCAGGTGCTTCGAATGGGGCGCGCTGTCGGTGCCCAGGAAGAAGCGCGGGCTGCCGGAGGTGGCGGCCTCGAGCAGCGCACGCCGGTGCGTCTCGCGCTTGAGGATCGGCAGGCAGTACCAGTGGGGGCGCATGCCGCCCTTGAACAGCGCGTTGCGCTCGTAGAGCAGGTGGTGCGGCGTGATCGTCGCGGCGATCGCCCCGGGCGCGGTCGCGACGTACTGCGCAGCCTCCTGCGTGGTGATGTGCTCGAACACCACGCGCAGCGCCGGGAAGTCGCGGCGCAGGGGCTCGAGCACCTGGTCGATGAAGACCCGCTCGCGGTCGAACACGTCGACCGAGGCGTCGGTGACCTCGCCGTGGATCAGCAGCGGCAGCCCCGCCGCCTGCATCGCCTCGATCGCGCCGCGCACGGCCGCCATCGAGGTGACGCCGGCATCGGAGTTGGTGGTCGCGCCGGCGGGATAGAGCTTGACCGCGTGGACCACGCCCGAGTCCTTCGCGCGGCGGATCTCGTCCGGCGGCGTACGGTCGGTCAGGTACAGCGTCATCAGCGGCTCGAAGCCGGCGCAGGCCGGCTCGTCGCCCGCGGTCTCGCGCAACGCGGCGAGGATCCGGTCGCGGTAGTCGATGGCCTGCCCGACGGTGGTCACCGGCGGCTTGAGGTTGGGCATCACGATGGCCCGGGCGAACTGCCGGGCGGTCGCGGCGACCACGGCGCGCAGCGCCTCGCCGTCGCGCAGGTGCAGGTGCCAGTCGTCGGGGCGGATGAGCGTCAGGGTGTCCATCGGGCGCGGGGGGCGGAAGCGGGCGAAGGCTCGGATTGTCCCACGACGGGCCCGCCCCCACGGAGCGTCCCGGGCGTGCCGCTCGGCATCGGTCCG
>JAIYAG010000262.1 GCA_027489195.1 Burkholderiales bacterium
CGGCACGAGCAGCCGCGGAACGATCGGGTTCATCTCCGCGAGGCAGGGCGTCTTCGAGACGAACAGGCCACCTGGCCTGAGCGACGCCTGGACGGCGCGCAGCGCGTCGTCCAGGTCCGACACGAGGTGCAGCAGGTTGAAGGCCAGCACCGCGTCGTGACACGCGCCGGCAGGGGGCGCGGCCTCGGCGTCGGCCACCTCGAAGCGCAGCCCGGGCACCGGCCGGGCCGCGAGTCGCTCGCGTGCGATGGCGATCATCCCGGCCGACACGTCGGTGGCCACCAGGCTTCGCGTGCCGGGGGCGAGTCGCAGGGCGGTGGTGCCGGTGCCGCAGCCGATCTCCAGCACCGAGTCGTCCGGAGACAGCAGTGCCGCGACGCGCCGCAGCGTGGTCTCGTAGCCCGCGGGGTCGGCGATCGGATCGGCGGCGTACTTGCGCGCGATCCGGTCCCAGAAGCGCGCCTTCGCGGACGAGGGGGGATCGACTCCGACCGGCACGGGGCGCGGCGTGGGGCGGGTGGACATCGGCGTGGGCGACCGCGAGGCCGCTTGCGGAGAGACGGTGCGGGATGCTATCCATGCGCCACTGGATCGACATCGCCGAAAACTGCAGACATGTCATGCAAATTCGTATGGATCGCCTCGACTGGAACCAGCTGAAGGCCTTTCTCGAGACCGCCGAGACCGGGTCGTTGTCGGCGGCCGCGCGCAAGCTCGGCCTGAGCCAGCCGACGCTGAGCCGGCAGGTGGCGGCCGTCGAGAAGCAGCTCGGCGTGACCCTGTTCGAGCGCGTCGGCCGGACCATGGTGCTCACCGACACCGGGACGGTCCTGCTGGAGCACGCGCGCGTGATGGGTGCGGCGGCCGAAGACCTGGACATGGCCGCCACGGGGCGATCGCAGGCCGTGGAGGGTGGCGTGTGCATCTCGGCCAGCGACGTGGTGGCGGCCTACCTGCTGCCGGGCGTGCTGTCGCGCCTGCGCAGGCAGGCGCCCGGCATCGTCGTCGAGGTCGTCACCTCGGATGCGTTGAGCGATCTGCGGCGGCGCGAGGCCGACATCGCCGTGCGACACGTGCGACCCGAGCAGCCCGACCTGATCGGACGCTGGATCCGCGATGCCGATGCGGGCTTCTACGCGTCCAGGGCGTGGGTGCGTCGCCACGGTCATCCTCGCACGGCCGAGGAGGCGGCGCGGCACGGGTTCGTGGGAGGGGCCCGATCGGGTCCGTATCTCGACTACCTCCGCCGGCACGGGTTGCCTATCGTTGCCGCCAACTTGAGCTGCCACGCCGAGAATTCGCTGACGAACTGGGCGCTCGTGCAAGCGGGCCTGGGCATCGGCGCGATGATGGACGAGGTCGCGAACCGGGTGCCCGACGTCGTCCGCGTGCTCGACGAGGTACCGCCGGTGCGCTTCCCGTTCTGGCTGGTGACCCACCGCGAACTGCGCACGGCGCGGCGCATCCGCGTCGTGTTCGACGCGCTCGCCGTCGCGCTCGGCGAGGAGCGCGAGCCGGCGCGCCCGACCCGAGCGGCGCGATAGCGCGTCCGGCGAGGCGGCGGCCGCGCTCGCCCCCGGCTCAGCGCTTGAGTGCCGCGGCCTCGCCCGCGCAGTCCTCGGTCGATCGGGCGCCCTTCGCCCGCAGGGCCGCGAGCTCGCCGCGGGCGAGCGCGAGCTGCGCGGTGTAGGTCGGATCCGACTGCAGCCGTGCGAACGCGGCGGCGCCCATGGTGCGGCCGGCGTCGACGTCGCTCTGCCAGTGCACGCCGCAGATCATCCGGCTCTGGCCGAACGCATGGGCGCGCTGCAGCAGCGCGTCGGCGCGCTCGGGCGCGACCGAGGCGAGGACCAGGCCCCAGGTCCAGCCGAGTGCGGCGTGCCCCGACGGGTACGAGCCGTCCTTGACCAGCCGCGGCTCTTCCGCCGCCGAGCACGAAGGCGCCTTGAGCGCGACGAAGGGGCGCACCCGGTTGTAGTGGTCCTTCGCGGTGTAGGTCGACAGACCGGCATCGGCCAGCGTGCGGCGCAGCAGCGTGGTCAGGTGCGGCGTGGCCTCGGCCGAGATCGGCGCGTCGAGCGCGCAGGAGAAGGTGCGGCCCGCCGCGGGGAAGCGCAGCTCGGCGTCGCGAGTGGCGAAGGTCCAGCGCGGCGTGTCGCGCAGCGCGCGGCTGTCGCGCCAGGCGGCGAGGTCGGCCGCGGCGGCGGCGGAGCCCTCGGCGGGCGGCGGCGGCAGCAGCGCGAGCGCGTTGGGCAGTAGCTTGCGATCGAGGTAGCCGTTGAGCACGCCCGAGCCCGCGCGGACCTCGCCGATCTGCTCGGGCGAGACGCTGGGGACGACGGCGGCGGGGGGCGTGGCGCAGGCTCCTGCGGCGAGGGCGGCGGCCGCGATCGTGGCGAGCAGGGGCAGGCGGGAGGACAGGCGGGCGGGCCGGCGCGAGGGCCTGCGGGCGGGCGGGACGGGCATCACGGAGTCTCCTCGGGGCATCGGTCCGGTGAGGCCGAGCTTCGTGCCGCCATGATAAGCGCGGCCGGGCCGGGACCGCGGTCCGCCGGCAACGGAGCGGCGCGTACAATTCCCCGAACCCACCCGGAGATTCCACGATGGACACGACCCGAATCGTCCCGCCGCGCCGCCGCGCGGGGCTCGCCGCGATCGCCGCTGCCGCCCTCGCCACCGTCGTCGCGATGCCCGCGGCGCAGGCCCAGCAGAAGTTCGTCACCATCGGCACCGGCGGCGTCACCGGCGTCTACTACGCGGCAGGCGGCGCCATCTGCCGGCTGGTCAACAAGGACCGCGCCAAGCACGGCATCCGCTGCTCGGTCGAGTCCACCGGCGGCTCGGTGTTCAACGTCAACACCATCAAGGGCGGCGAGCTCGACCTCGGCTTCGCGCAGTCCGACGTGCAGTTCAACGCGACCAAGGGCCTGACCCAGTTCAAGGACGGCGCGGTCTCCGACCTGCGCGCGGTCTTCTCGGTCCACCCCGAGCCGTTCACGCTGCTGACCCGCAAGGAGTCCGGCATCAAGACCTTCGCCGACACCAAGGGCAAGCGCGTCAACGTCGGCAACCCGGGTTCGGGCACGCGGGCCTCGATGGAAGAGCTGCTCGGCGCGCTGAACTGGACGATGAAGGACTTCTCGCTCGCGGCCGAGCTCAAGGCCGACGAGCACGGCCCGGCGCTGTGCGACGGCAAGATCGATGCGTTCTTCTACGGCGTCGGCCATCCGAGCGCGAACATCCAGGACCCGACCACCACCTGCGGCGCGAAGCTCGCGTCGATCACGGGCCCGATGGTCGACAAGCTGGTCGCCGACAAGCCGTACTACGCGAAGGTCACGATCCCGGGCGGCCTGTACCCGAACAACCCCGACGCCGCCCAGACCTACGGCGTGCTCGCGACCGTCGTCGCCTCGTCGAAGACCCCGGCCGACACCGTCTACCAGGTGGTCAAGGCGGTCTTCGACAACTTCGACGAGTTCAAGAAGCTGCATCCGGCGCTGGCCAACCTGCAGCCCGAGACGATGGTGAAGGACGGCCTGTCGGCGCCGCTGCACGAGGGCGCCGTGCGGTACTACCGCGAGAAGGGCTGGATCAAGTGAGCGGGGTGGCCGCGGCGGGCGAACCGGCCCGCGCGGCCGCGGGGGCGTTCCCCGCGTCGGCCGCGTCCGGGGCCGAGCTCGAGCGGATCGTCGCCGAGGCGGACCTGGGCGGGCGCGAGCCCGGCGGCGCGGTCGGCCGGGCGGTCGCGCTGATCGCCGGCGCCTGGTCGCTGTTCCAGCTCTGGTACGCGTCGCCGCTGCCCTTCGTCGTCGGCTTCGGCATCTTCAACGACACCGAGGCGCGCGCGATCCACCTCGCGTTCGCGGTGTTCCTCGCCTTCGTCGCGTTCCCGGCCACGCGCCGGTCGTCGCGCACCGTGGTGCCCGCCGTCGACTGGGTGCTCGCCGCGGTCGGGGCGTTCTGCGCCGCCTACCTGTACCTCTTCTACGCCGGGCTCGCGACGCGTCCCGGCAAGCCCTCGACGCTCGACCTGTTCGCGGCGCTGGCCGGCATCGCGATCATGCTCGAGGCGACGCGCCGCGCGATGGGCATGGGGATGCTGGTCACCACCGGCCTGTTCCTCGCGTTCGTGTTCGCCGGCCCGTGGATGCCCGACGTGCTGATGCACCGGGGCGCGAGCCTGCAGCGGGTCGCCTCGCACATGTGGCTGACCACCGAGGGCGTCTACGGCGTCGCGCTCGGCGTGTCGGTGCAGTTCATCTTCCTCTTCGTGCTGTTCGGCACGCTGCTCGACATCGCCGGCGCGGGCAACTTCATGATGCAGCTGTCGTTCGGGCTGCTCGGACACCTGCGGGGCGGGCCGGCCAAGGTCGCCGTCGTGTCGTCGGCGATGAACGGCCTGGTGTCGGGCTCCTCGGTGTCGAACGTGGTCTCGGGCGGCATCTTCACCATCCCGCTGATGAAGCGGACCGGCTATCCGGGCGTGAAGGCCGGCGCGATCGAGGCGGCCTCGTCGATCAACGGGCAGATCATGCCGCCGGTGATGGGC
>JAIYAG010000136.1 GCA_027489195.1 Burkholderiales bacterium
CACATGCTGGTTGCGCCCGCGGAACATCACCGAGCGCACCGAGGCCTGCGCGTCCTTGAGGCTGAAGTACCAGTGCCCGCTCGCCGCCCGGGTCAGGTTCGAGATCTCGCCGGACACCCACACCAGCGGGAAGCTGCGCTCCAGCAAGCCTGCAACGGCGCGGTTCAGCTGGCCGACCGTGACGATTTCCCGCGCCGTTGCTCGATCCGCAGTCTCCGATCCCATGTTCAAGCGCCTCTCCGGGCAGAACCTATCCACAAACGCCGTAAATCCGTCACGTTCACCCCTAACGGCCCGGAGCGCTCGAAGCTACGTCGCAAGTCATTGATATTGCTGAAGTTCTTATCTGCGCGTTTTTTCGGCATACCCCGCGGTCCCAGGTTTGGCGCGGCTTTGGGCGGCACCGACGCCAGTCATGCACAGACTTATCCACAGGGTCTGGGGATAGGTTCGCCAATCGTGGGTCACGACCCATGAATTTCTCTCTGATGGGTCGCCTCCCGGGGCCGGGAGACCCCGACTTGCTCCGGCCGGCACAAACCGCAGACAATCCGGAGCCCGCCACGCGTCTGCCCGGCCTGTGCCGTGGCCCCTTCCGGAGGTGCTTTTGTTTTCGATCATCCAGGCGGCCGGCTGGCCCGTGTGGTTCCTGATCTTCGCGTCGTTCCTGGCGGTCGCCCTGATCATCGAACGGGCCCTCTCGCTGCAGCGCCGCAAGGTCCTGCCCGACCACCTGCTCGACGAGGTGCTGACCCTGTACCGCAACCGTCAGGCGACCCCGGAGATGGTACAGAAACTCGAGGCCGGGTCCCCGCTGGGGCGGGTGTTCGCCTCGGGGCTGCGGCATGCGCTCGACGGCCGCGAGATCATGAAGGAAGCGATGGAGGAGACCGGCAGAGCGGTCGCCCACGACCTCGAGCGCTACCTCGGCGCGCTCGGCACGATCGCCACGGTCACGCCGCTGCTCGGGCTGTTCGGCACCGTCGTCGGCATGATCGAGATCTTCGGGGCGAGCGCGCCTTCGGGTACCAACCCCCAGGCGCTGGCGCACGGCATCTCGGTCGCGCTGTACAACACCGCGCTCGGCCTGGTGGTCGCGATCCCGGCGCTGGTCGCGTACCGGGCGTACCGCACCCGCGTCGACGGCTTCGTCGTCGAGATGGAGCAGCAGGGCCTGCGGCTGGTCGACACCCTCGATCCGCGCCGCCTCGCGGCAGCCCGGGCCGCGCAGGCCGCGCAGCCCGCCCCGACCGTGGCCCGATGAACTTCCGGCGCGGCCAACGGCGCGAGGAGCCGGAGATCAACTTCATCCCGCTGATCGACCTGCTGCTGGTCGTGCTGATCTTCCTGCTGGTGACGACCACCTACTCGAAGTTCAGCGAGCTGCAGGTGAACCTGCCGTCCGCCGCGGTCGATCCGGCGGTCGAGCGTCCGGTCGAGATCGCGATCGGCGTGGGTGCGGACGGCCGCTACACGATCGACGGGGCGGCCGCCGCGTGGCGCGACGCGGGCGCGTTCGCGCAGCAGCTCGCGCGCAGCGCCGCCGGCCGCAGCGAGCCGACGGTGGTCGTGTACGCGGACGCCGGAGCCAGCCACCAGGCGGTGGTCAACGTGCTGGAAGCCGCGCGTCTGGCCGGCCTGGGCAAGGTCAGCTTCGCGACCCAGACCGGCGGCGCGCGCAAGCCCTGATGGTCGGCGGGCCCGCCGCACCCGCCGTCCGGCGCGCCTCGCCCGCGCTCGCTGCGCGCCTCGAGGCCCGACTGCGACGGATCTGGTTCGGTCCGCGCGGGGCGCTCGATGCGATCGCGGGCCTGCTGCTCGCACCGCTGGGTGCGCTCGTCGGGGCGGTCGCCGCCGGCCGGCGCAGGCAGATCGCCCAGGACAAGGCGCAACCGCGTCCCGCCGGCCAACCCAAGGTGGTGGTCGTCGGCAACCTCGTGGTCGGCGGCACCGGCAAGACGCCCCTGCTGATCGCGCTGGCCGCGGCGCTGGCCGCGCGCGGCTGGCGACCGGGCGTGATCGCGCGCGGCTACCGCGGCAGTGCCGAAGGCGAGGCACCGCGTCGGATCGGGCCGACCGCGGATGCGGCCGAGGTCGGTGACGAGCCGCTGCTGGTGGCGCAGCGCACCGGGCGGCCGGTCGTGATCGGGCGCGACCGGGGCGCGGCGCTGCGAACGCTGCTCGAGGGCGACGACTGCGACGTCGTGCTCTCGGACGACGGGCTGCAGCACGTCGGCCTGCGGCGCGACATCGAGCTCGCGGTGTTCGACGCGCGCGGCGCCGGCACGGGCCGTTGCCTGCCCGCCGGGCCGCTGCGCGAGCCGCTGCGCGATGCGCTGCTGCTCGATGCGGTGCTGCTCAACGGGCGCACCGCGACCTCCCCGATCGTTCACTCGCGCGTGTTCCGGTTCGAGGTCGTCCCGACCGCCTTCGTGGCGCTCGACGGTTCGAACCGCTGGTCGCCGGCGGGCTTCGCCGTGGCCGCCGACGGCGTGCCGCTCGATGCGATCGCCGGCATCGGCGCCCCGCAGCGCTTCTTCGACACCCTCGACGCGCTCGGGCTGCAGCAGGCGCGGCCGCACCCGCTGCCCGATCACGCACCGATCGATCCCGTCTGGCTGGCGGCACTGCCGGGCACCTTCCTCGTCATGACCGAGAAGGACGCCGTAAAATGCGCGGCTTTCGACCCCGCGCTGCTCGCGCGGTGCGTCGCCCTTCGCGTCGAGGCCGTCCCCGAGCCGGCGCTCGTCGACTGGCTGGAGGATCGCCTGCGTGGATAGCCGCCTTCTCGAGATCCTGGTCTGCCCGCTGTGCAAGGGGCCGCTGCAGTACGACAAGGCCGCGCAGGAGCTGGTCTGCAGGCCCGACCGCCTCGCGTTCCCGATCCGCGAGGGCATCCCGGTGATGCTCGAGCAGCAGGCGCGCACGCTGCCGGCCGAGCCGTGAGCGCTGCGGGCTTCGTCGCGCTGATCCCGGCGCGGATGGCGTCGACGCGCCTGCCCGACAAGCCGCTCGCCGACATCGACGGCGAGCCGATGGTGCTGCACGTCGCACGCCAGGCACGGGCCTCCGGCGCACGGCTGGTCGCGGTCGCCACCGACTCCGAGCGCGTGCGCGACGCGGTGCGTGCCGCGGGCGTGCAGGCGCTGCTCACCCGGGCCGACCATCCGAGCGGCACGGACCGCCTCGCCGAGGCCGCGGACCTGCTCGGCCTCGACGACGACGAGATCGTGGTCAACGTGCAGGGCGACGAGCCGCAGATTCCCCCTGCGCTGGTGGCCGAGGTCGCGGCGCTGCTCCGGGCGAGCCCGGACTGCTCGATCGCCACCGCCGCGCATCCGGTGGCCAGTGCCGAGGACTGGATGTCCCCGAACGTGGTCAAGGTCGTGCTCGATGCGGCGGGGCGCGCGATGTACTTCTCGCGCGCCCCGATCCCCTTCGCGCGCGATGCGCTCGTCGGCTTCCCGCAGCGGCTGCCCGAGGCGCTGCCGGCCGCGATCGCGGTCGACGGCACGGTGCGACGGCACGTCGGCCTGTACGCCTACCGCGTCTCGTTCCTGCGCGCCTATCGTGCGCTCGCGCCCTCGCCGCTGGAGGCGATCGAGGCGCTCGAGCAGCTGCGCGCCCTGTGGCACGGGCACCGGATCGCGGTGCTGTGCACCGACGACGCACCGCCCGCAGGGGTCGACACGCCGGCCGACCTCGAGCGCGTGCGACGCGATTTCGCGGACGCTCGCACGAGGCGCGGGCCGAATTGACCCCTCGCGGGCTTTGCGGTTAAGGTCCGGGACCCCCGCGTCCGCGCTCCGCATCGCACCGCTCCAAGACCCCCACCACGCTCAGGGAAGAACGTCCATGCGCTTGATCCTCCTCGGACCGCCCGGTGCGGGCAAAGGCACCCAGGCCGCCTTCATCAAGGAGAAGTTCGGCATTCCGCAGATCTCGACGGGCGACATGCTGCGCGCCGCCGTCAAGGCCGGCACGCCGCTGGGCATCGCGGCCAAGAAGGTCATGGACTCGGGCGGACTGGTCTCGGACGACATCATCATCGGCCTGGTCAAGGACCGGCTCGCGCAGCCCGACTGCGCCAACGGCTACCTCTTCGACGGCTTCCCCCGGACGATCCCGCAGGCCGACGCGATGAAGGAAGCGCAGGTCGCGCTCGACTTCGTGCTCGAGATCGACGTGCCGGACAGCGACATCGTCGAGCGTATGAGCGGGCGCCGCGTGCACGCCGCGAGCGGCCGCACCTATCACCTGCGCTTCAATCCCCCGAAGGTCGAGGGCATGGACGACGTGACCGGCGAGGCGCTCATCCTGCGCGAC
>JAIYAG010000266.1 GCA_027489195.1 Burkholderiales bacterium
TCCAGGTCGCGGCCTTCGCGGGCGGGCCGCTCGACGAGCAGGACGCGGCGCTCGCGCTGCGGCTCGCGCACCGGGAGGCGCAGTCGCGCACCTACGTGCGGATCGTCGACGCCTGGCGGCGCGGGGATCTCGATGCGCTGGCCGCACTCAAGGACTTCGCCTATCCGCCGCAGGCACCGCTGGCGGCGCTGCGCAGGCGGCTCTTCGCCGAGCGCGACGAAGGCTTGGCCGACGCGCTCGCCGATGCGCTCGAGGCGCCCGGCCCCGCCCTGGCCCTGGTCGGCGCACTGCACCTCGCCGGGCCCGACGCGCTGCAGCATGCGCTCGAGCGCCGCGGCGTCGTCCTGCAGCGGCTCGGCGCGACGGCCCGTCCGGGCTGAGGCGGCCCGACCCGGCGAACGCACCATCCGGCGCCCCGCACCGTCCGCCTGGTGCATGCCGTGAGATGCGTCACTCCGGGAACGCAGCGGCGGGCCGATGCTGATGCAGCGACACACGATGGACCCCTCGCCCATGGCCGCCCTACCCGAGCTCGCCGTCGACTCCCTGCAGGCGCCCTGGCAGCCCCGGCTCGAGATGCTGAGCCTGCGCGCCCGCGAGCCCGCGCGCACGCCGATCCTGATGGTGCACGGCGCCTACACCCACGCCGGCAGCTGGATGCGGACCTTCATGCCGTTCTTCGCCGCCCACGGTCACGACGTGCACGCGCTGTCGCTGCGCGGGCATGGCGGCAGCGACGGCGGCCCGATGCTCGACGCCTTCGGGCTCGACGACTACGGCAGCGACGTGGTCCGCGCCCTCGATGCGATCGGCCGCCCGGCCGTCGTCTTCGGCTCCTCGATGGGCGGCCTGGTGCTGCAGCGCCTGCTCGCCAAGGGCACGCGCCCGCGGGCCGCGGTGCTGCTCTCCAGCGTGCCGCCGGGCGGGCTGATGGCCGCGGTGTCGCGGATGGCGCTGCGCCGCCCGCAGGCGCTCGGCAGCCTGATGCAGGTGGCGCTCGGCTCGCGCGACGGCCGCGCGCTCCTCGACCTCCTGGCCCACGACCCGATGCCCGCGGACGGCGGCGAGGACGGCGCGGGCACGCTCGCCCGCCTGCTCGGCCGCGAATCGGGCCGCGCGCTGTGGGAGATGACCTGGGCGCCCATGGGGCACGCCAGCGGCCGCGCCGACGGCGTGCCGATGCTCGCCCTGCACGGCGAACAGGACGGCATGATTCCGCCGACCGCGCTCGACGAGCTCGTCGCGCGCTGGGGTGCAGAGCCGGTCCGCATCCCGGGCGTGGGCCACGTGCCGATGCTCGAGCGACGCTGGCGCACGGTCGCGGGCACCATCGCCCGCTGGCTCGATCGCATCGACTGAGACGCAGCCCGACCGGCTTCGGCGGCGCCGCTCCGCGTGTCCCGTAGAATCGGGCCGAGGAGGATGCGATGACGAAGACTTACGAAGCGGTCACCCCGCACAAGGTGGCGTTCCTGGGCATGGGCGTGATGGGTTACCCGATGGCGGGCCATCTGGCGCGCGCCGGGCACCACGTGACCGTCTACAACCGCAGTGCCGCGAAGGCGCAGGCCTGGGTCGCCGAGTACGGCGGCTCGTCCGCGGCCACGCCGCGCGAGGCGGCCGCCGGCGCGCAGATCGTGTTCGCCTGCGTGGGCAACGACGACGACCTGCGCAGCGTGGTGCTCGGCGCCGACGGCGCCTTCGCCGGCATGGCGAAGGGCGCGCTCTTCGTCGATCACACGACCGCATCGGCCGAGGTCGCGCGCGAGCTGTACGCCACGGCCAAGGCCGCCGGCCTCGACTTCGTCGACGCCCCGGTCTCGGGCGGGCAGGCGGGCGCGGTCAACGGCCTGCTCACCGTGATGTGCGGCGGCGAGCCCGCGGCCTTCGAGCGCGCCAGGCCGGTCGGCATGGCCTTCTCGCGCGCCTTCACGCTGATCGGCGCGCCGGGCGCCGGACAGCTCGCCAAGATGGTCAACCAGATCTGCATCGCGGGCCTGGTCCAGGGCCTGTCGGAGGGCGTGAGCTTCGGGATCGCCGCCGGCCTCGACATGAAGCTGGTGCTCGACGTGATCGGCAAGGGTGCCGCGCAGTCCTGGCAGATGGACAACCGTGGCAAGACCATGGTCGACGACAAGTTTGACTTCGGCTTCGCGGTCGACTGGATGCGCAAGGACCTCGGCCTGTGCCTGGACGAGGCCAAGCGCAACGGTGCGCCGCTGCCGGCGACCGCGCTGGTCGACCAGTTCTACGGCGACGTCCAGCGCATGGGCGGCGGCCGCTGGGACACCTCCAGCCTGATCCGCCGGCTGCGCAAGGCCGGATGATCTTCGCCCGTCGCCCCGGGCGCCTCACCGGGCGCCGCCTGGCGCTCGGTGCGCTGCTGATCGTGGCCGCGGGGCCGCTGGCGGCCTGCGGCGGGCTGCTGTCGGGCACGCGCCCGGCGCAGCGCGGGCCGGTCGACGGCAGGCTGCGCCCGGTGCGCGAGGACCTGTCCAACGCGGTGTCCAGCTTCGCGACCACCGAGTACCACCGCATCGCGCCGATCGCCGCCGGGCCCGACCCGAAGGCCGCGTTCGCGCGGCTGCGCGGCGTGGTCGCCGCGATGCCGGGCGCGGCGGTCGTCGACGAGCGCCCGGGCTACCTGTATGCCGAGTACACGACGCGCTGGCTGCGCTTCGTCGACGACGTCGAGTTCCTGCTCGACGAGCCTGCGGCGGTGATCCACGTGCGCTCGGCCTCCCGGCTCGGGCGCCGCGACTTCGGCGTGAACCGCGAGCGCATCGAGGCGATCCGCGCGCGGATGGCCGGCTGAAGGGCCTCCCGCCTCACGGACCCGCAGCGCCCTAGAGCGTGGTGCGCCAGTCCGCGCCGCGTGCGAGCGCGGCCATCAACGCCGCCCGATCGCCCGCGGCCAGCGCCTGCTCGATCCGGTCCAGCTCCACCCGGAAGGCCGCCGCGGCCGCCAGCGACGCGTCGCGGTTGTCCAGCAGGATGCCCGCCCAGAGGTCCGGCGGCGATCCGCCCACACGCGTGGTGTCGCGCAGCCCGGCACCATGGAAGCGGCGTGCGTCGTCGGCGAGCGGGCCGCAGCCGACCGAGGCCGACAGCGCGAAGGCCACGGCGTGCGGCCAGTGCGAGACCTCCGCGAACAGCCGGTCGTGATGCGCCGCGTCCATCCGCGCGACCCGGCCGCCGAGGGCCGCCCAGGTTGACTCGACGGCGGCGAGCGCATCGGCGTCGCAGTCGTCGGTCGGGCAGACGATCACGTGCGCACCGGCGATCAGGTCGGCACGCGCGGCCGCCGGGCCGGCGCGGTCGGAGCCCGCGATCGGATGCGAGGCGACGAAGCGCCCGAGGCGCGCGCCCAGTCCGTCGCGGGCCGCGGCGACCACGCTCGACTTCGTGCTAGAGACGTCGGTGAGCACGGCCCGCGGCCCGAGCGCCTCGCGCAGCGCGCCGTCGGCGAGCAGCGCGCGGTTCACCGGCACCGGTGCCGCGAGCACCACGAACGAGGCACCGTCGAGCGCCTCGGCGAGGCTCGCCGCGACCCGGTCGATCGCCCCCGCCGCGCGGGCCGCCTCGGCATTCGCCGGATCGAGGCCCCAGACCTCGGTGGCGAGTCCGCGGGCCCGCAGGCCGCCGCCGACCGACGCGCCGACCGCGCCGGTACCGATGACGGCGACCTTCTGGAACGGCGTCACGCGCGGCCGAGCGCGGCGCGCAGCGCCACCAGGAAGGCCTCGTTCTCGACGGGCAGGCCGACGCTGATGCGCAGCCACTCCGGCAGCCCGTAGTTGCCCACCGGCCGCACGATGACACCGGCCCGCAGCAGCGCCTGGTTGATGCCGGCCGCGTCGCCCACCTTCACCAGCACGAAGTTGCCGAAGGACTTCACGTACGGCAGGCCGAGCGCGTCGAAGGCCGACTGCAGGCGCGCCACGCCCTCGGCGTTCAGGGCGCGGCTGCGCTCGAGGAAGGCGGCGTCGCCGAGCGCCGCGACCGCCGCGGCCTGCGCGAGCGAGTTGACGTTGAACGGCTGGCGCACGCGGTTGAGCAGGTCGGTCATCGCCGGCTGCGCCACCGCGTAGCCCACGCGCAGGCCCGCCAGGCCGTAGGCCTTCGAGAAGGTGCGCGACAGCACGAGGTTCGGGAAGCGCCGGACCCAGGCCACCGCATCGAAGCGCAGCGCCGGCTCGAGGTACTCGTTGTACGCCTCGTCGAGCACCACCACGACCTGCGGCGGCACCGAAGCGAGGAAGGCCTCGACCTCGGCCGCGGGCAGGAAGGTGCCGGTGGGGTTGTTGGGATTCGCGATGAACACGATCCGCGTGTCGGGGGCGATCGCGGCACGCATCGCGGCGAGGTCGTGGCCGTGGTCGCGCGCCGGCACGACGATCGCGCGTGCGCCGGTCTCCTGCGTGGCCAGTGCGTAGACCGCGAACGAATACTGCGAGTAGACCGCCGACGTGCCCGACTGCAGCAGCGCGTGCGCGACCAGCTCGAGGATGTCGTTCGAGCCGTTGCCCAGCGTCAGCCAGTCCTGCGGCACCTCGAGCCGCTTCGACAGCGCGGCCTTGAGCTCGAAGCCGTTCGCGTCCGGATAGCGGCCGAGCTCCGCCGCGACGGCCATCATCGCGGCGCGCGCCGACTCGGGCATGCCGAGCGGGTTCTCGTTCGAGGCGAGCTTGACGATCTTCGCCTCGTCGAGCCCGTATTCACGCGCGACCTCGGAGATCGGCTTGCCCGCCTGGTAGGGGGCGATCGCGCGGACGTGGGCGGGGGCGAGTTCGGCGGGAGCGGACGGGCTCATGGATGTGCTGCTCGTGGCGTGGAAAGGTGCGTCGTGTGCTCAGGCCCGCGCCGCGGTACGCGACAGCGCGACCTCGCGCGGGTAGGAGCCCAGCGACTTGAAGAACGAGGCATGCGCGCGGATCTCGGCGAGCGCGGCGGCGACCGGCGGGTCCTGCTCGTGGCCGAGCAGGTCGATGTAGAAGTAGTACTGCCAGCCACCCTGGCGGGCCGGGCGCGACTCGAAGCGCTTCATCGACACGCCGTGGCGGGCGAGCGGCTCGATCAGCGCGTGGACGGCGCCGGCCCGGTCGGCCACCGACAGGATCAGCGAGGTCTGGTCCTCGCCCGAGACACCGCAGACATGCTGGCCGACGACCGCGAAGCGGGTGCGGTTCAGCGGGTCGTCCTGGATCGCCTCGGCGACGACGCGCACCTCGTAGCGGCCGAGCACGCCGTCGCCGGCGATGCCTGCAGTGTGCGGCTCGAGGGCGGCGAGCCGCGCGCCCTCGGCGTTGCTCGACACCGGTACCCGCTCGAGCGACGGATGGTTGCGGTTCAGCCATCCCGTGCACTGCGCGAGCGCCTGCGCATGCGCGCAGATCCGGGTCACGCCGTCCATCGACCCCGATGCGGTGAGCAGGTTGTGCTTGATCGGTATCGAGACCTCGCCGCAGACCCGCAGCGGCGACTGCAGGAACAGGTCGAGGCTGCGGTTGACCGCGCCCTCGGTCGAGTTCTCGACCGGCACCACGCCGAAGTCGACCGTGCCGGCCTCGGCCGCGCGGAACACCTCGTCGATGCTCGCGCACGGCACCGCGTCGACCCCGTGGCCGAACTGCGCGAACACCGCCTGCTCGGAGAAGGTGCCCACCGGACCGAGGTAGCCGACACGAAGGCGTCGCTCCAGCTCGCGGCAGGCCGAGATCACCTCGCGCCAGATCGCGGCGATCGAGCCGCCCGCCAGCGGGCCGGGATTGCTCGCGGCCAGCCGACGCAGGATCTGCGCCTCGCGCTCGGGCCGCAGCACCGGTGCGTTCTCGGCATGCTTGAGCGCACCCACCTCGAGCACCAGGCGGCCGCGCTCGCCGAGCAGCGCCAGCAGTCGGTGATCGACGTCGTCGATCAGGGTCCTCAGCTCGCTCAGTCGGTCGCTCATGGATGCGTCGTGAAAGGGTCGTCGGGCGGCGCGCCGACAGGGCGCGACCGAACCGCGATGCTACCCGCGATCGGCGCGCCCCGGGCCGCGCTCAGCCGTGCCGGCGTTCGAAATCCTGCATGTAGCCGACCAGCGCGCGCACGCCCTCCACGGGCATCGCGTTGTAGATCGAGGCACGCATCCCGCCCACCGACCGGTGCCCCTTGAGCTGCTCGAGGCCCGCGTCCTTCGCACCCGCGAGGAAGGCGTCGTTGAGCCGCTCGTCCTTCAGGAAGAAGGGCACGTTCATCCGCGAGCGCCAGCGCCGCTCGACGCGGTTCTCGTAGAGCCCGCTCGCATCGATCGCGTCGTACAGCAGCGCCGCCTTCTCGATGTTTCGCGCCTCGATGCCGGCCACGCCGCCCTGTGCACGGAGCCACTGGAAGACCAGGCCGGCCAGGTAGATCGCGTAGGTGGGCGGGGTGTTGTACATCGAGTCGTTGTCGGCGACGACCTGGTAGTCGAAGACGCTCGGCGTCATCGGATGCGCGTGGCCGAGCAGGTCCTCGCGAATGATCACCAGCGTCAGGCCCGCCGGCCCGATGTTCTTCTGCGCACCACCGAACAGGCAGCCGAAGCGGCTCACGTCGATCGCACGCGACAGGATGTGCGAGGACACGTCGGCGACGATCGGCACGCCCGCGGGCACCTCGCCCGGGCCGTCGCCCTGCGCCGGCGGGCCGTCGAACTCGACGCCGTCGATGGTCTCGTTCGTGCACACGTGCAGGTAGGACGCGTCCTTCGACAGCGACCACTCGGACTGGGGCGGCACGAAGGTGTAGCCGCGGCCGGCGCGGGCCGCATCGGCCACGACGTTGACGCGACCGTAGCGCGCGGCTTCCTTCGCCGACTTCGCCGACCACTGCCCGGTCACGACGATGTCCGCGAGGCCTTTCGGCCCCATCAGGTTCATCGGCACGATCGCGTTCTCGCCGAGCCCGCCGCCCTGCAGGAACAGCACCTTGTACTCGGGCGGGATCGCCATCAGCTCGCGCAGGTCGGCCAGCGCGCGCGCATGGATCGACATGAACTCGCGGCCGCGATGGCTCATCTCCATCACCGACATGCCGGTGCCCTGCCAGTCGAGCATCTCCTCGGCGGCCTGGCGCAGCACCGGCTCCGGCAGCACCGCCGGACCGGCCGAGAAGTTGAAGACCCGGCGGGTCACGATGCGTCGCCGTCCGCCGGCGCCTCCCCGGACGCCGGTGCCGGCCCGTCCGCCGGACCGTCGGCCGCGGCGCCCGTCGGCGCGGCGCCGGCCGGCGGCTCGCCGGCCTCGGCCGCGGGCAGCTCGTCGGTCGCGTCGCTCTCCACCACGCGCTGCACGCCGGTCAGCGTCGTGCCCTCGCCCACCGCCATCAGCGTGACGCCCTGCGTGGCACGTCCCATCTCGCGGATCTCGGAGACGCGGGTGCGCACCAGCACGCCGCCGGTGGTGATCAGCATGATCTCGTCGCGCGGCTCGACCAGCACCGCGGCGACCACCCGGCCGTTGCGCTCGCTGGTCTGGATCGCGATCATGCCCTTCGTGCCGCGGCCGTGACGGGCGTATTCGGTGATCGGCGTGCGCTTGCCGAAGCCGTTCTCGGTCGCCGTCAGCACCGACTGCGTCTCGCTCTCGGCGACCAGCATCGAGATCA
>JAIYAG010000246.1 GCA_027489195.1 Burkholderiales bacterium
CGGCATCGAGCATCCGGGTGCCGGCCTGACCTACGTGGACCACCTGACGCACAACGTGCACCGCGGCCGCATGGCGGAGTGGTCGTCGTTCTACGAGCGGCTGTTCGAGTTCCGCGAGGTCCGCTACTTCGACATCGAGGGCAAGGTCACCGGCGTGACGTCCAAGGCGATGACCTCGCCCTGCGGGAAGATCCGCATCCCGATCAACGAGGAAGGCACCGGCACCGGCGGCGGCCAGATCCAGGAGTACCTCGAGCAGTACCACGGCGAGGGGATCCAGCACATCGCGCTCGGCACCGACGACATCTTCGCGACGGTGGAGCGCCTGCGCACCGCGGGCGTGTCCTTCCTCGACACGCCGGACACCTACTACGAGCTGATCGACACCCGGCTGCCCGGCCACGGCCAGGACGTGGCGCGGATGGCGACGAACCGGGTGCTGCTCGACGGCGGCCCCACCGGCGGCCTGCTGCTGCAGATCTTCACCAAGACCGTCATCGGCCCGATCTTCTTCGAGATCATCCAGAGGAAGGGCGACGAGGGCTTCGGCGAGGGCAACTTCAAGGCGCTGTTCGAGTCGATCGAGCTCGACCAGATCCGGCGGGGGGTCGTGCAGGCGGGCGCGTGACGCGCTAGGCTCCGGTCGTCCGGGCGCGCGGCGCGTCCGGACACCCCGTCGGGTGGGCCGGCGGGGGGCCTGTCGGATCGCTGGCGGGCGGCTGTCGGGTCGCTGTCGGGTCTTCGACGTGGCGACGCGGCCCCGGCCGACCGACGCTGGCGACCCGACCCCGAACACCGGAGCCCGACGTCCATGCTCGTCCACAAGCTGAGGCTGCAACGCGGCTGGTCCCAGGAACAGCTCGCCGACCTGAGCGGCCTGAGCGTGCGCACGATCCAGCGGATCGAGCGCGGGGGCGGTGCGAGCGTCGAGTCGCTGAAGGCGCTCGCCGCGGTGTTCGAGGTCGACTTACACCAGCTCCGACAGGAGGTCGACATGCCCGCCGCACCGCAGTCTCCCGCTCCGCCCGCCGTCCCGTCTTCGGCGCCCGCCGCCGCGGACCGGCCGCCCTCGTCGATCGCGGCGCCGGCCGAGCCGCCGCCCGACTCCCGCGCCGCGCCGATGCCCGCCGACGAGACGCTGATCCTCGCGCAGGTTCGGCGCATCCGCAGCTTCTACGGCCACCTGGCCCGCTACGTCCTGATCGTGGGCGGGCTGGCGATCCTCAACGCGTTCCAGTCCCCCGGCCACTGGTGGGTGCTGTGGGTGGCAGCCGGCTGGGGCATCGGCCTGGTCGCGCACGGACTGCGTGCGTTCGACCGCATGCCCTTCCTCGGCGCGGACTGGGAGCGCCGACAGGTCGAGAAACGCCTGAAGCGTTCCCTGTAGGCCACTGGCCCGCGACGAGGTCGCGGCACCGCCACGCTTCGGATACGCTCCCGTCACTTCTGACGGGAGCTACCGATGACCATCGCCCGCATGTCCGCCCGCCGCGCGCTGCTCGCTGCCCTCGCGCTCGGCCCCGCGGTCGCCCTCGCCCAACCGGCCGACGCGATCTGGTTCGGCGGCCCGATCGTCACCGTGAACGACACGCAGCCATCGGCCGAGGCGGTCGCGGTGCGCGGCGGGAAGATCGTCGGCGTCGGCCCGCGCGCAGGCATCGAGCGGCGCTTTCGGGGGCCCAAGACCGAGCACATCGACCTGAAGGGGCGCACGCTGCTGCCCGGCTTCATCGACGGACATGGCCACATGTCGATGGTCGGCCTGCAGGCGGTGACGGCCAACGCGCTGCCGCCGCCCGACGGGCGCAACGACTCGATCGAGGCGCTCCAGAAGACGCTTCGCGAGTGGATGGCCGCGAACCCCTGGCACCGCGACTACGGGATGGTGATGGGGTTCGGCTACGACGACTCGCAGCTGAAGGACGGTCGGCATCCGACCCGCGACGATCTCGACGCCGTGTCCTCGGAGCTGCCGGTGATCGTCGTGCACCAGTCGAGCCACCTGCTGGCGGTGAACTCGGCGGCCTTGCGCAAGGCAGGCATCGGGGCGGACACGCCCGATCCGCAGGGCGGCGTGATCCAGCGCAGGCCGGGCTCGCGCGAGCCCAACGGCGTGCTCGAGGAGACCGCGATGGTCGCGGCGCTGCTCAAGCTGATGCCCGCGCTCGGCGAGAAGCAGCGGATCGCGCTGCTCGAGGCGGGCCAGCAGCTCTACCTGCGCTTCGGCCACACGACGGCGCAGGACGGACGCTCGACACCGGTCGATCTGAAGACCTTCGCCGAGGCGTCCCGGCGGGGCGTGCTGAAGCTCGATCTCGTCTCGTACGCGGATGCGCTGATGATCGGCGACGACCCGGTGCTGCGCGGCCCGCTCCACGCGCGGACCTACAGCGGGGGCTTCCGGATCGGCGGCGTCAAGCTGAACTTCGACGGCTCGCCCCAGGGCAAGACCGCGTGGCTCACCCAGCCCTACTTCAAGGCCCCTGCCGGGCAAGCCGCAGGCTATGCCGGCTACGCCACGATGAAGGACGACGAGGCCGCCGCCCAGGTGCTCAAGGCGTTCCGAAGCGACCGGCAGCTGCTCGTCCACACCAACGGCGACGCGGCGATCGACCAGCTCCTGAAGGCGGTCGAGTCCGCGAACGCACAGCTGCCGAAGAAGGACCGCCGACCGGTGATGATCCACGGCCAGACGCTGCGCCCGGACCAGGTCGACCGGGTGAAGTCGCTCGGCATCTTCCCCGCGCTGTTCCCGATGCACACCTACTACTGGGGCGACTGGCACCGCGACTCCGTGCTCGGCGCCGAGCGCGCGGCGAACATCTCGCCCACCGGCTGGCTCGGGCAGCGCGGCATGATGTTCTCGACGCATCACGACGCGCCGGTGGCGCTGCCGGACACGATGCGCGTGATGTCGGCGACGGTGAACCGCACGACGCGCAGCGGCCAGGTGCTCGGGCCCGAGCACCGCGTCGAGCCGATCGTCGCGATCAAGGCCATGACCCTGTGGGCGGCCTACCAGCACTTCGAGGAGAAGACCAAGGGCTCGATCGAGGTGGGCAAGCTCGCCGATCTCGTCGTGCTGTCGGACAATCCGCTGACCGTGCCGCGCGAGTCGATCGCCGACCTGAAGGTGATGGAGACGATCAAGCGAGGCCGCACCGTCTGGCGCCAGGATCCGATGCGGCAGGCCGCGGGCTGCGGCGAGACGCCCGGATGCGGCGAAGCGCTCGCGGCGCTCGACCGGCGCCTCGCGCTCTACGCGTCGCTCGCCGCTCTACGCGGCGCGCCGACGCAGTAAGCAGGCGCTCACTCCGCCTTGACGTTCGCCACCCTCACCACCTCCGCCCAGCGCGCGACATCCTCCCGCACGAACCCCGCGAACGCCGCACCGTCGCGGGCGTTCGGGGTCATGCCGCTCTTGGTGAGGGTCTCGCGCACGGCGGGCTGCCTCATCGCCTCGAGCGTCGCCTCGCGCAGCCGGGCGAGCGCGGGCGCCGGCACGCCGGCGGGCGCGAACATCGCCAGCCAGGCATCGGCCTCGACGCCGCGCACACCGGCCTCGGCCAGCGTCGGCACCTCGGGCAGGTAGGGCGAGCGGTTCGGGGAGGCGACCGCGATCGCGCGCAGCTTGCCCGACTGGATCTGCTGGAGCACCGTCGGCGTGGTCGCGAAGCTCAGGTTCACATGACCGCCGAGCAGGTCGGTCAGCAGGGGGGCCGAGCCCTTGTACGGGACATGGGCGATGTCGGTGCCGGTGCGGACCTTGAAGAGCTCGAGCGCGAGATGCGAAGCCGAGCCGGGGCCGGTCGAACCGGCGGTGAGCTTGCCCGGGTCCTTCCTGGCGAGTGCGACCAGCTCGGCGGCGGTCTTCACCGGCACCTCGGGCCCGACGACCACCAGGTGCTGCAGGTCGGCGAGGCCGGCCACCGGCGCGAAGTCCTTCACCGGGTCGTAGCCGCCGCCCTGGGGCAGCAGCGAGAGGTTGGTGGCATGGGTCTGGTTGGTGCCGAACACCAGCACGTGGCCGTCGGCCGCAGCCTGGGCGACCCGTCGGGTGCCGATCGCGCCGGCGCCGCCCGGGACGTTCTCCACCACCACCGGCTGCCCGAGCGTCTTCGCCAGCTCGGCGCCGATGGTGCGCGCGAGGATGTCGGTGGGCCCGCCCGCCGGATAAGGCACCACGACGGTCACGGTGCGAGTGGGCGCCCACTGCGCCCATCCGGTCGCGGGCAGGACGAGGGCGGCGCAGGTGCCGGCGGCGGTCGACAGGAACAGGCGGCGGGCGGTCATGGCGACGCTCCTCGGGGCGGGGCCGCCAGCGTACCGAAGGCGGGAGCGGCTGTCGAAGCGCTCAGGGCGCGGGCGGCGGTCGAAACCCTCAGGGCGCAGGCGACGGCCGGGTCGGCGGGCGCGGGGCCCAGAGATCGGCGAGCGCCGGATCGTCGACCAGCTCGGCCAGCCGGGGATCGGCGCGCATCGGACCGAGGTGCAGGCCGCGCCGCGCGGCGCCGTCGCGCAGCGTCCGGATGGCGGCGGTCCGGTCGCCGAGCGCGAGGTGGACCGGGGCACGCAGCTCGAGCGCCACGCCGGGCCAGCGCGCATCGAGCTCGTCGAGTCGGGCGAGCGCATCGGCCGGGCGGCCGGCCCGCGCCAGCACGTCGGCGCCGAGCGTGGCGATCGGCACGCAGTGCGGGTCGGCCTGCGCGGCACGGCGGGAGGCCTCCAGGGCCTCCGCATGCGCGCCCGTGAGCGAGGCCGCGACCGCCGCGATCGCCCAGGTCGTGCCGCTCGCTCCGGGACGCGCGACCAGCTCGCGTGCCGTGCGCAGCGTGGCGGCCGGTGGCGAGCCGCCGAAGAACGCGCAGGTCGCGACCATCGCGGCGGCACCCGGGCCTCGCGGGTTCAGGGCCAGCGCGTCGAGGGCAGACCGGAGCGCGGCCTCGGGCCGACCGGCGCCGAGCAGCCCCCAGGCATGAAGGTGGCGGGTGAGCCAGTGCTGCGGGTCGAGCGAGACCGCCTGCTCCAGGTCCGCCAGCCCGTCGCCGGCGGCGCCGAGCATCGCGGCCCGCACGAAGCCGCGCACGGCCAGGGCGTCGACCGCCTCGGGATCGAGCGCCAGCGCCCGGCGCGCGGCGTCGAGCGCATGACGGGCGCCGTCGGCCGGGTCGCTCCAGCCTGAGTTCGCCTGCACGATCCTCAGGAACCCGAGCAGCGCCCAGGACGGGACATAGCCGGGCTCGGCGTCCAGCCCGTCCTCCAGGACCTGCAGGGCCGCGACCAGGTCCTGCGGGGTGCGTCGCGCCGCGAGCTCCCGGGCGGCGACCCAGGTCTCGAACGCCGACGGGTGCCGGAGCTGCGCCAGCCGCCCGATGGACGAACCCGTCCGCTCGCCATCGACGCGACGCACCGGCACGGCGACACGGAACCCGCGGCCGTAGGCGGTCTCGACGATTCCGAGCCCGTCCGGATGCGCCAGCGCCTGGCGCATCAGGTAGACGCAGCGCGACACGCTGTCGTCGGACGCGGCGCGGCCGGCCCAGCCCGCCCGGACCACGTCGTCCCGGGACACGAAGCGGCCCTGCGCCTCGAGCAGCGCGGCGAGCACGCGCATCGGGGTCGGCGCGATCGGGATCTCCCGCCCCGAACGGGACAGCCCGATGGACGCGTCGAAGCGAAAGCCGGCGAACTCGTAGGCGCGGCGGGACGATGCCGAGGTCAATGGGCGGCGCGCGGAAGCGGGGGTCGTTCTGGATTCTCCGTCACGCGCACCCGGGTCGACCCACCCGCTCGGGCGTACCGCCCAACGGAACTGCATCGCCCGGGCGCCCGACAGGGGATCGGACGTCGGGATGTCGGAGAAGGCCCCATCCGATCGCGCTGGGGATTCCCCCACTGCCGGCGCCCGGACACCGGCGCCATGATCGGCGCACCCCATCCGCCCGCCCCGGACACCGCCGTGCATGATCCCGTCTCCAGGCCCGCCGACACGATGCCCGCCGAGGCGCGCAGCGTGCTGCTGGTCGAGGACAACGACGAGGTCGCGGCGGCCACCGGCGCGGTGCTCCGCAGCTTCGGGTGGGCCGTCGAACGGACCGGCGATGCCGAGACCGCGCTCGAGCGGATCGACGCCGGCCTGGTGCCCGACGTGGTGCTCGCCGACATCGCGATGCCTGGCGCCTTCGACGGCGCGCAGCTCGCGGTCCACCTGCGGCGCACGCACCCGCGGCTGCGGGTGGTGCTGATGACCGGCTACATCGCCGAGGTCCACCGGGCCTCGGACGAGGGCGGCTTCCTGCTGCTGCCCAAGCCCTGCTCCATCTCGGAGCTGGTGGCCGCGCTCGACGGCGGCGCCTGAGGGGCGCCGCGCCGGGCTCGGCGGCGGGCGAACTCGAACTGCGAGACCGCGCCGGCGGGCCGATCAGCTGCCGGACTGCACCGGCGCCGAGGGCTGCGCGGGCGCGCCGCCGCGACGGCGCTGGGTGCCGTCCTGCCCCTGCATCTGCGCATGCATCGCCTGGCGGAACGCCTGCCGCTCGGCGACGCTGAGGGCGCCGTCGCGGTCGGTGTCGGCGGTGTCGAACGCACGCTGCGCGCGCTCCATCAGCGACTTCTGGCCGGCTTCGAACTCGCCGCGGCTCAGCTTGCCGTCGCGATCGGTGTCGAGCTGCTGGAACATCCGCTCGCCGCGGTCGGCACGATCGTGGTGTCCGCCGCGACCACCGTGATGGCCGTGCATGCCGGCGCCCGGCTGCATGCCGGGGCCCGCGCCGCGCGGGCCGGGGGGAACGGTCTGCGGCGCGCCCTGGGCGGCGGGCGCGGGGTCGGAGGGTGCGGGCGTCTGCGCGACTGCGGCGCCGGCGACGAGCGCCGCGGCGAAGGTGCCTGCGACGAGCAGGCGGGTACGGATCGAGGGGGAGGCGTTCATGGAGGGGAGTCCGTTCTGGAGGTGTCGGAGCCCCATCCTCGCGCCTCGACCGGGTGCCGGCGAGCCGCATTACCCGGCGTAGCCCCTGTTACAGGTCCCGCCGGGTGCCCTCGAACTTCTTCATGAAGGCGCCGCTCAGTGCTCGCCGGGCTGCCGGTACGGGCTGTGCAGGTCGACCACCCGCTTGGCGCGCTTGCGGGCGTTGATGTTCAGCACCTCGACGCCCAGCGAGAAGGCCATCGCGAAGTAGACGTAGCCCTTGGGGATGTGGTTGTCGAAGCCCTCGGCGATCAGCACCACGCCCACCACCACCAGGAACGACAGCGCGAGCATCTTGATGGTCGGATGGGCCGACACGAAGCGACCGATCACGCCGGCGAACAGCATCATCAGCGCGACCGAGGCGACGACCGCCGCGATCATGACCCGCACGTCGTCGACCATGCCGACCGCGGTGATGATCGAGTCGAGCGAGAACACCAGGTCGACGACCATGATCTGCAGGATGACCGCACCGAAGGTCGCCTTCACCGCCGAGGCGGTCGTCCCCTCCTCGCCTTCCATCGAGCCGTGGATCTCGGTGGTGGACTTGTAGACGAGGAACAGGCCGCCGAGGATCAGGATGATGTCCCGCCCGGAGATCTCCTGGCCCAGGACGGTGAACAGCGGCTCGACCAGGCCGACGATCCAGGCGAGCACCAGCAGCAGACCGATCCGCATGAACATCGCCATGAACAGGCCGATCTTGCGGGCGAACTCGCGCTTCTCGGGCGGCAGCTTGTCCACCAGGATGGAGATGAAGATGATGTTGTCGATGCCGAGCACCAGCTCGAGCATGGTCAGCGTCAGAAAGGCGATCCACACCTGCGGGTCGGTCAGGAGTTCGAGCATCGGAATGTCCGGAAAGGGTCGGCGCCGGGCGGGATCGCGGCGCGATGGGGAGGTCGAGGGCGGTTCAGGCCGTGGCGGCGAGTGCCCGGTCGAGATCCCAGAGGATATCGTCCAGCGACTCCAGCCCCACGGACAGCCGTACGAGGTCGGAGGATACCCCGGCCGCCCGTTGCTCGGCCTCGGAAAGCTGGCGGTGGGTGGTCGAGCCCGGGTGGATCACCAGCGTCCGGGCGTCGCCGACGTTGGCCAGGTGCGACAGGAAGGTGCAGCCGTCGATGAAGCGCTCGCCGGCGCGCCGGGCGTCGCCCTCGGCGCCGGGCTTCACGCCGAAGGTGAGGATGCCGCCGGCGCCGCGCGGCAGGTAGCGCTTGGCGAGCGCGTGGTACGGGCTGTCGGCCAGGCCGGGGTAGTTGACCCAGGCCACGCGCGGATGCGCGCGCAGGAAGTCCGCGACGCGCGTCGCGTTGCCGACGTGCCGGTCCATGCGCACCGGCAGCGTCTCGATGCCCTGCAGCAGCAGGAAGGCCGACAGCGGCGCGAGCGTGGGGCCGAGCGTGCGCGCGGTCTCCATGCGGGCGCGCATCGTGAACGCGAAGTCGCCGAAGGTCTCGAAGAAGCGCACGCCGTGGTAGCCCTTGCTCGGCTCGATCATCTCCGGGAACTTGCCGTTGTCCCACGGGAAGCGCCCGGCCTCGACGATCGCGCCGCCCAGGGTGGTGCCGTGGCCGCCGAGGTACTTGGTGACCGAGTGGACGACGAGGTCGGCCCCGTGGTCGATCGGGCGGCACAGGTAGGGCGAGGCCAGCGTGTTGTCGACGACCAGCGGCACGCCGTGCGCGTGCGCGATCTCGGCCACCGCCTCGAGGTCGATCACGTTCAGGCGCGGATTGGCGATCGTCTCGACGAAGACGGCGCGCGTCTCGGGTCGCATCGCGGCGCGGAAGTTCGCCGGCTCGTCGGGCTCGACGAAGGTGCACGAGATGCCGAAGCGCGCGAAGGTCACCGAGAACTGCGAGACCGTGCCGCCGTACAGCGTGTTGGCCGCGACGATGTGGTCGCCCTGGCGGCACAGCGTGAGCATGGCGACCATCTCGGCGGCCATGCCGCTGGCGGTGGCGAGCGCCGCGCGCCCGCCCTCGAGTGCGGCGATGCGCTGCTCGAGCACCGCGACCGTCGGATTGCCGAGGCGGCTGTAGACGTTGCCGAAGGTCTGCAGGTCGAACAGCGAGGACGCGTGCTCGGCCGAGTCGAACACGTAGGCCGCGGTCTGGTAGATCGGCGTGGCCCGCGCACCGGTCTCGGCGTCCGGGATCTGGCCGGCGTGCAGGCAGAGCGTCTCGATGCCGAAGGCGCGGTCGGTCATGGCGGGCGGGGGGGTCGGCGTGCGGGTCTCGGCGCGGAGCGGCAAGGGTACCGCAGCGCTCGGGCTCAGGCCGCCGGCGGCAGGATGCCGTTCCAGCGCGGGCGCTTGGCGGAGATCACCTTCGTGTCCACGCCCGCCCAGCCGAGGCCGCCGAACAGGCGTCCGTGCTCGATCTTCACGCAGCGGTCCATCACCGAGTCCAGGCCGGCCGCGCGCGCGAGCGCATCGGCCTCCAGGTTCTTCACGCCGAGCTGCTGCCACAGGCAGCGGGCGCCGATCGCGATCGCCTCGCGGGCGATCGGCAGCACGTCGGCAGGCTTCCTGAAGACATCGACCATGTCGACCTTCACCGGGATCTCGCCGAGCGACGCATAGGCCTTGCACCCGAGGATCTCCGGGTACTTCGGATTGACCGGGATCACCGTGTAGCCGTGGTCGAGCATGTACTTCGCGGCGAAGTAGCTCGGACGGAACCAGTCGGCGGACAGGCCGACGACGGCGATCGTCCGGTGGGTCGCGAGGATGCGGCGCAGGGTGTCGAGGTCGTCCATCGGGTGGGCGGTTCGCGGGTGAAGGCGCAGTCTCCGCGCCGCCGGGTCGCGGCGCAAGCCGCCGGGCGGCGGGTAAGGACGGCGCCCACGCCATGACCAATTGGTCATACGATGACTGAAGTGATCTGGTCCGACCCCGACCCTGGACGTCCGATGCCCTCACGCCCCGCCACCGCAGTCCTCGCCGCCGGCCTGCTCGCCGCGCTCCTCGTGCCGCCCGCGACAGCGCAGCCGTCGGCCACGGCCGGGCGCGGGTCGCAGGTCGACCTCGAGGTGCAGCGCTTCGACGTCCGCCTGAACGACGTCCAGAAGCCGAACGACGCCACCGGCGACCGGTTCTCGACGCTGCCGTTCACCGGGAGCGGGCTGACCGAGCCGAGGCTCTCGGTCGAGTTCCCGTTCGAGCGCTGGGGCGAGGACCACCGGATCCGGATCACCTACGCGCCGCTGTCGACGCGCGGCACCGGCCTGCCCGGGGCACCGATCCGCTACCAGGGCGGCACGTTCGCGGCCGGCGCCCCGCTCGACGTGACCTATCGCTTCGACACCTGGCGGGCGACCTACAGCGTGCCGGTGTTCGGGGCCGACGATCCGGTCGCGGGATGGGGGCTGCGTGCGGGTGGCACGCTCGCCGTGCGCGATGCGCGCATCCGTCTGCGCCAGGGCGCAGTGGAGCAGGACTTCACCAACGTCGGCCCGGTGCCGCTGCTGTTCGTCGCCGCGCGCCGGACCTTCGCGCCGGGCTGGACCTTCGAGGCGGAGGCCGACGCCTTCCCCGCGCCGGGCGGCGGCGGGCTGTTCGACGGCACGGCACGCCTGCGCTGGCAGGCGACGCGCACGGTGTCGGTCGCGGCGGGCGTGCGGCACATCGAGGGCGGCGCGGTCGACCCGGAGTTCTACAACTACTTCCGGTCGACCGCGGCGACCGTCTCGGTGCGCGTCGGCTTCTGAGCGGACCGCCCGCCGTTCAGCCCTCGGTCGGCAGGAAGCCCTCGACCGAGAAGTAGCGCTCGCCGGTGTCGTAGTTGAAGCCGAGCACGCGTGCGCCCTTGCCCAGTTCGGGCAGCTTCTTCGCGATCGCGGCGAGCGTCGCGCCCGAGGAGATGCCGACCAGCATGCCCTCTTCGCGTGCCGAGCGGCGCGCGTACTCGCGCGCCTCCTCGGCCTCGACGGTGATCACGCCGTCGAGCAGCGACACGTCGAGGTTGGCCGGCACGAAGCCCGCGCCGATGCCCTGGATCGGATGCGGCGACGGCGCGCCGCCGGAGATCACCGGCGAGGCCGCCGGCTCGACCGCGAACACCTTGAGCTTCGGCCACGCGGCCTTCAGCACGCGCGCGGCGCCGGTCAGGTGGCCGCCGGTGCCCACGCCGGTGATCATCGCGTCGAGCCCGTCCGGGAAGTCCGCGAGGATCTCCGGGCCGGTGAAGCGCACGTGCGCGTCGATGTTGGCCGGGTTCTCGAACTGCTGCGGAATCCATGCGCCGGGCGTCTCGGCGGCGAGCTCCAGCGCGCGTGCGATCGAGCCCTTCATGCCCTTCTCGCGCGGGGTCAGCACGAAGCGCGCGCCGTAGGCGAGCATCAGGCGGCGGCGCTCGACCGACATGCTGTCGGGCATCACCAGCACCAGCGGATAGCCCTTGACCGCCGCGACGATCGCCAGGCCCACGCCGGTGTTGCCGGAGGTCGGCTCGATGATCGTGCCGCCGGGCTTGAGCTTGCCGGTGCGCTCGGCGTCCTCGACCATCGCCAGCGCGATGCGGTCCTTGATCGAGCCGCCGGGGTTCGAGCGCTCGGACTTGATCCAGACCTCGGCGTCGCCGAACAGCCGGTTGATGCGGACGTGCGGCGTGCGACCGATCGTCTCGAGGATGCTGCGTGCCTTCATGCTCGTGCGCTCCTGTGTGAACCGCGCACGGTACCGCGCGCCGAACGGTCTCGCCAAGCTCGCCCACGGCATGTGCTCATGCGCGCGCTCGGGCCCGTGCGCGACACCCCCGCTTCCGAACGGCGGCCTGCGCGGCGCGGCCCGCGCCGGGCGGCGGCATAGAATCGCCGCTCCCAGGACCGACCCGCCGCCACACCGCCATGCTCGACTACGACCAGTACCGATCGCTGCGCCTCGTCCGACACGACGACGGGGTGCTCGAGATCGTGATGACCTGCCGTCCCGGCCAGAAGCTGCCGACCGCCGACGACCGCACGCACTACGAGATGACCGAGGTCTGGCGCACGCTCGACGCGGACCCGGCGATGAAGGTCGCGGTGATCCGCGGCGAGGGCCGGGGCTTCTCGGCCGGCGGCGACGCCTCGCTCGTGGAAGCGATGGCCGACGACTTCCACGTCCGCGCCCGCGTCTGGCGCGAGGCGAAGGACCTCGTCTACAACATGATCAACTGCAACAAGCCGATCGTCTCGGCGATGCACGGCCCGGCGGCCGGCGCGGGCCTGGTCTGCGGCGTGCTCGCCGACGTGTCGATCGCGACGCGCGACGCCAAGCTCGTCGATGCGCACACGCGGCTCGGCGTGGCGGCGGGCGATCATGCGGCGGTGATCTGGCCGCTGCTCTGCGGCATGGCCAAGGCCAAGTACTACCTGATGCTCTGCGAGCCGCTGACCGGCGCCGAGGCCGAGCGCATCGGCCTGATCTCGCTGGTGGTCGACGACGAGGCGGCGCTGCAGGCGCGCGCGTTCGAGGTCGCGCGCAAGCTGGCCACCGGGAGCCAGACCGCGATCCGGTGGACCAAGTACGCGCTGAACAACTGGCTGCGCCAGGCCGGACCCGCGTTCGACGCGTCGCTCGCGCTCGAGTTCATGGGCTTCGCGGGGCCGGACGTGAAGGAAGGCGTGGCCGCCCTCCGAGAGAAGCGCGCGCCGCGCTTCGACGACCGCGATCCCTTCTGAGGCGCCGACCATGGCCCTGCTGATCCTGAGCAAGCCGATGCCGCCCGAGCACTTCGCGCAGGCGCTGCGCGAGCACGGCTGGCCGCATCCGATCCACACGACGATCGACGGCGACTGGGACCCCGCGTCGATCCGCTGGCTGCTGGCCTGGCGCCTGCCCGCGGGCGTGCTGCCGCGGCTGCCGAACCTCGAGCTGCTCTTCAACTGCGCCGCCGGCGTCGACAAGCTGCTGGCCACGCCCGACCTGCCGCCCGGCCTGCCGATCGCGCGCGTCATCGACGGCTCGCAGGCGATCGAGCTCGCGCAGTACGTGGTGCACGCGGCGCTCGATCACCTGCGGCTGGCGCCGCGCTATCGCGCGCAGCAGCTCGCACGCGACTGGACTCGGCACCGCGCACCCTCGGTCGGCATCGAGGCGCTGGTGCTCGGGCTCGGCCCGATCGGACAGACCATCGCGCGCTCGCTCGCCGCGCTCGGCTTCGAGGTGTCCGGCTGGAGCCGCACGCCGCGCGCCGTCGACGGCATCCGGACCTTCGCCGGCGACGACGGGCTGGCGGCCGCGCTGCCGCGCGCCCGCGTGCTGGTCTGCGCGCTGCCGCTCACGCCGCAGACCGCGGGGCTCGTCGATGCATCGCTGCTCGCCCGGCTGCCGCGCGGCGCGTTCTTCGTGAACATCGGCCGCGGCGGGCAGGTGGTCGAGCCCGCGCTGCTCGCCGCGCTCGCGAGCGGGCAGCTCGGCGGGGCGACGCTCGACGTGCAGGCCAACGAGCCGATGGCCGCCGACGATCCGCTGTGGTCGGCACCGAACCTCACGATCACGCCGCACGTCGCGGGGCAGCTCTCGCCGGGCGCGGTGGCCGCGCAGTTCGCCGACGAGGTGGCGCGGCTCGAGCGCGGCGAGCCGCTGCGCCAGCCGGTGGATCGCACGCGGGGCTACTGAGGCGAGGCCGAGGACGGCGACATGACGGCGGCGGCGCGCAGACGCCGCCGCTGTGGCCGCCCGCGCGCCGCTGCTGCTATCGTTCGTCGGAACATCCTTCACGCGAGGCGACGATGGCAACCAGCACCTCCAAGGCGTTCGACATGGGCAAGATGGCGATCGGCGGGATCGGGCAGGTGCTCGACAGCGTCGAGTTCGTCAAGCGGGCCTGGGGCGGGCTGAACCTGCCCAGCACGCTGGTGCCCACCGTCGACATCGACGAGCTCGACAAGCGCATCGCCGACCTGAAGGCGGTCGAGCAGTGGCTGAACATGAACCTGAGCATGCTGCGCGGC
>JAIYAG010000442.1 GCA_027489195.1 Burkholderiales bacterium
AGGCCCGCCAGCAGCACCGTGAGCATCACCAGGGTGCCTTCGTTGCGGCTCACCAGCACCCGGTCGTAGGTCTGCAGCATGTACAGCGACGGCGCGAGCAGCAGCAGGTTGATGGCGAGGCTGAACAGCCCGACGTGGGTGAAGACGCTGCGAAGTCGCCCCAGGGCACGGGTGAACTCGCCCTGTGGAAGGTCCATGAGGCTCATGCGGTCGGGGCTCGGTGGCCGTCAGGCGTGTCGACCGGCACGGCTCAGGGCTGCCGGACGAACAGCAGGGCGGTGGCGCGGGTCTCGGACTCGTTGGTGGCGACCACCGTGAGACGGGCCTCGTCCGGGGACAGCGTGGCCACGCCGTTGAAGGTCTGCATGGTGGCGGTTCCGGTGCCCGGGCAGGTTTCGGTGAACTGCACCCTGTAGAGGCCCTGGGCGGCCACCACGCGGGTCGACCCGCTGTAGGTGCAGCCCGTCGTGCTCGTGCCGAGGACATTGGGGGACGACGGCGTGGTGGTGGCGGACGGCTGGGCGCTCTGGACGGTCCAGCTGACCTTGACCGCCCCGAGATCCGCCTGCCAGCGGCCGTTGGCCTGCTCGGCCTTGAGTGCGGTGGCCATGGCATCGCTGCGATCGAACAGCACGGTCGTGCCCAGCAGCGGCTGCAGGCTCATCTGCGGCGCCGCGCTCGGCGATGTCCCGGCCGCGAGGGTGTAGCGGCCCCCGCTCACGGCCGTGACGCCGGCCGTCCCCAGCGTGTAGACGTTGCCGGTGACGGCGCCGGCGGTCTGCGCGGCACCGTTGACCTGCAATTTGACGAGGGTGGTCGCATCCTGGGCCAGGGCCCACACGGTGTCGACGGCCGGGAGATTGGCGCCCGTGGTGTTCGGCACCACGATGGCGGTGTACGCAGGCGTGATGCCCGAGCTCGCCCATCGGCCCTGCGGCAGGCTGGACGTGGCGCTGGGCGCGGCGGGCGCCGACGACGCGGAGGTGTCCGTGTCCGACCCCCCGCCGCCGCAGGCGCTCAGCGTGAGGATCAGGGTCGCGGTCAGCGCAGTCGACAGGGTGCCGCGGGGGACGTGGGGGGCGGTTGCATGCATGGTGGTGGGACGCATAGAGGGGTCAGGGGCGGCAGGCGCGGCGCATCAGAACCAGAAGTGCTCCGCGACCGGGACCACCGACGGGTGGTCGGTGATGGACTGGGCCATCGTGCCCAGTGCGCCCGGGTCGACGATGACGCCGTTGGCCGTGCCGTCCGCATCGAACTGCCCGCCGTCCTCGATGACAAAATCCAGGCGCAGCTTGCCGCCGACCTCGGTCATCTTTCCGCCGTACGGTGCGCTGGCCAGGTTGACCCAGGTCCCGCTGGCGTCCTGCTTCCAGTAGCCGTTGACGCCCAAGGCCGCGTCGGCGAACAGGCTGAAGGTCTCCCTGCCGCCGGCCAGTGCGATCGCCGCATCGAACGCGATCAGCCCGAGCGGCGCTGCGATGCCCTTCGGCATGTCGGCCGGCGACTCCAACTGCTGGACGTTGGTGATCTTCGAGTCGGATCCGGTCACCTTCCCCTCGCTGCTGCCCGACACGAGGGTGACGAACGCGGATGCGCCCGCACGCAGTCCGGGGGAGACCGTGTCGCGCAGGCTGAACTGCACGGACGCCACGGCCGCCTGGAACGAGTCTCTGATGCCGTCTCCGTTGCCGTCTCCCTCGACGGCGGCGATGCCGAGGCTCGGGACCTTGTTCTCGGTATCGCTGTCGGGCAACACGTCGACCCGTGGCGATGTCGGTCCGTCGATCGACGTGATGGCGACGGTGGTGAGACCGGTGGCGCCGAGCGCCCCGCCCGTGCCCTGGGCGCCGCTGTTGCCGTCACTGAACGACCAGGCCAGGGTGACGGTGGGCGGTGGCGAGTTGCTGCGGTTGGCGTAGGTGATGTGGCTGAGCACATCGTCGAGCAGGGCCTGAGTGGGCGCGGTGTCGCTGCCGGTGAAGCGGATGCTCAGGCTGCCGTTGCCGGTGCTGAACGTGGCGAAGGTCTGGCCGCCGCTCTGCAGGGCATTGCCGCTGACGCTGAAGCGGGCGCCGCTGGTGCCGATGCCCAGGACGTCCAGGGGGTTGGCTCCGCCCTGGCGGGCCAGCGTGAGGCTGGTGCCGCTGTAGTCGCCGTTGCCCCCGCCGAGCGCAGCCAGTTGCGCGTCGAAGACCGCGACCGAGCTGTCCAGCCGGATGGCGGCCGCCCCCTCGGTGTAGGCCACCGTGCCGCCCAGCGTGGGCGTGACGGTCTGGGGACCGAACGTGCGGTCCAGCGAACCGTCGAGGTTCAGGCGAACGAGGGCGGTACCGAACACGCCGGCGGCGCCTTCGCTGGATCCTGCGACGACCAGCTTGCCGTCGGTCTGCTGGACGATGCTGTAGCCGATGTCTCTCGCCTCGCCCACCGGCACGAAGACCCTGCCATCCAAGCCGAAGCCGCGGTCCAGTTCTCCATCGGGCAGGAGCCTGATCAAGGCGATGTCGGTGTTGTTGCCGTTGACGCCGCGTCCCACCGCCACCAGCTTGCCGTCGGCTTGCTGGATGACGCTGTAGGCCTCATCGAGTCCGGTACTGCCGGCAACGATGACCCGGCCGTCGCCG
>JAIYAG010000416.1 GCA_027489195.1 Burkholderiales bacterium
GAGAGCCACTACGGGCTGCTGCTCGGGCTGAACGTCGCCATCGGCATCGCGCTGCTGCTGCTGGCGGCCGAGCTCGCGCGGCGGCTGTGGCAGCGCTGGCGGGCCGGCCTGTTCGGCACCCGGCTGATGGTGCGGCTCGCGCTCGCCTTCGTGGTGATGACGCTGGTGCCGGTCGGACTGATCTTCGCGGTGGCGGTGCAGTTCCTCGGCCGCTCGGTCGAGTCCTGGTACGACGTGCCGATGGAGCGCGCGCTCGAGTCGGGCCTGTCGCTCGGGCGCGCGTCGCTCGACTCGCTGCTCGTGGACCTGCAGGCCAAGACCCGCTCGATGGCGGGCGAGCTCGCCGACGTGCCGCAGAACCAGTGGGCGCCGACGCTCAACCGGATGCGCGAGCGCGCCGGCGCGCAGGAGGCGGTCATCCTCACCGGGAGCGGCCGCATCCTGGTGGCGAGCGGCGGCGCCTACGCCAGCCTGGTGCCGGACCTGCCGTCGCCGGCGGCGCTCCGTCAGGCGCGCGGCGCCCGGCTGTACGCGGCGGTCGAGCCGGCCGAGGCGGGTACCGGCGGCGAGCCGCGCGGGCTCAAGCTGCGCGTCGTGCAGTCGATCCCGCTGGGCGGGCAGCTCGGCGAGGAGCTGAGGCTGCTGCAGCTGGTGCAGCCCGTGCCGCCCACGCTCGCCGAGAACGCCGAGGCGATCCAGCAGGGCTGGCGCGACTACCAGCAGCTGTCGCTGTCGCGCGCCGGGCTCAAGCGGATCTTCCGCATCACGATGACCGTGACGCTGCTGCTGACGGTCTTCTCCTCGATCGCCGCGTCGTTCCTGCTGGCCGGCTGGATGACCGGCCCGCTGTCGATGATCGCCGCGGGCACGCGCGCCGTCGCCGAGGGCGACTTCCGGCCGGTCAAGGACTACACCGGACGCGACGAGCTCGGCGTCCTCACTCAGTCGTTCAACGCGATGACCCGCCAGCTCGAGGAGGCGCGGGCGCTGGTCGAGCGCAACCAGGACGAGCTCGAGCGCGCGAACACGCGGCTCGCCAGCGTGCTCGCCAACCTGACCGCCGGCGTCATCGTGCTCGACGAGGACTTCCGCGTGTCGCTCGCCAACGTGGGCGCCGAGCGCATCCTCGACGTCGGTGCGCAGGGCATGGCGGGGCGCCGGCTCGACGAGGTGCCCCGGCTGGCCGAGGCGGCGCCGCAGATCCTCGAGGCCTTCGCCGAGCTCGACGAGGGCGCCCACCTCGGCTGGCAGCGCCAGCTCGTGTTCCGGCGCGACGGGCCGGGCTCCGAGCGCCGCGCCGAGACCCGCCCCGACGACGCGCCGGCGCTGACGCTGCTGGTGCGCGGCGCGCGCCTGCCCAGCCCGCAGCGCGGCTGGCTGGTGGTGTTCGACGACGTGAGCGAGGTGGTGTCCGCGCAGCGCGCGGTCGCCTGGAGCGAGGTGGCCCGCCGCCTCGCCCACGAGATCAAGAATCCGCTGACCCCGATCCAGCTCGCCGCCGAGCGCCTGCAGCACCGGCTCGCCGACAAGCTCCCGCCCGCCGAGGCCGAGCTGCTGGCCCGCAGTTCGCAAACGATTGTCAACCAGGTGGGCGCACTGAAGCTGATGGTCGACGAGTTCCGTGACTACGCGCGGCTGCCCGCAGCCCGCCTCGCGCCGCTCGACCTGAACGTGCTGGTGCACGACGTGCTGGCGCTCTACGCGCCGATCGAGGCCTCGGGCGGTCTGCACGCCGAGTTCGCGCCGGGCCTGCCCGCGATCCTCGGCGATGCCTCGCAGCTGCGGCAGGTGATCCACAACCTCGTCAAGAATGCGCTCGAAGCCACGGAGAAACAGCCGCGGCGCGCGATCGAGGTGCTCACCGAGCCGATCCGCCGCAGCGGCGCGATCGCGGGGGTGCGGCTGGTGGTCCGCGACGACGGCCCGGGCTTCCCGATCGGCTCGCTCGCCCGCGTGTTCGAGCCCTACGTGACGACCAAGCCCAAGGGCACCGGACTCGGCCTGGCGATCGTCCGGAAGATCGTCGAGGAGCACGGTGCGCGCATCGACGCGGTGAATCGCGCGGACGCCGAGGGCGGCGTCACCGGCGCATCGGTCAGCCTGCTATTTACGAGATTGGCCAAAAGCGACGACAATTGCGGCGCGCACACAACACTTGAAACGAGTCAGCCGCCGGCCGTCGGTCCGGACAGGCCGACCGACAGCTAGGAAGCCATGGCGGAAATTCTGGTCGTTGACGACGAGGTCGGAATCCGGGAGCTGCTGTCCGAGATCCTCGGTGACGAGGGACACTCGGTCCATCTCGCCGAAAACGCGCAGCAGGCCCGCGAGTCGCGGGAACACACCCCGATCGACCTCGTGCTGCTCGACATCTGGATGCCCGACACCGACGGCGTGACGCTGCTCAAGGAATGGGCCAACGGCGGCAAGCTGACGATGCCGGTGATCATGATGTCCGGTCACGCCACCATCGACACCGCGGTCGAGGCGACCCGCATCGGCGCGCTCGATTTCCTCGAGAAGCCGATCGCGCTGCAGAAGCTGCTCAAGGCGGTCGAGCAGGGGCTCGCGCGGGGCCGGGCGCAGAGCGCGCCCAAGGTCGCGCCCCAGGTCTACCATCCGCTGGCCGCCAGCAGCGCCGGCGTGCCGATGATCACCATGCTGCCGGTCGGCGCCAACAGCGGCCCGAACGTGCCGCTGATGTCGCCGTCGGCCCAGTTCCTGACCGCGCCGGTGGCCGGCCCCGGCGGCGCGCCGTCGCAGTCGCGCGAACTGCCGCTCGACCTGCCGCTGCGCGAGGCGCGCGACGCCTTCGAGCGCGCCTACTTCGAGCACCATCTGTCGCGCGAGCACGGCTCGATGACGCGGGTGGCCGAGAAGACCGGGCTCGAGCGCACGCACCTGTACCGCAAGCTCAAGCAGCTCGGCATCGACCTGTCGAAGGGCGCGTACCGCAAGGGTGCGCAGACCTCGCAGTGATGACTTGAAGATCATCATCCTCGGCGCCGGGCGGGTCGGCGCATCGGTCGCCGAGAGCCTCGTCTCCGAACAGAACGACATCACCGTCATCGACACCGATGCGGCGCGGCTGGCCGAGCTGCAGGACCGGCTCGACCTGCGCACGGTGGTCGGCAACGCCGCGCAGCCCTCGACGCTGCGGGCGGCGGGGACCGACGACGCCGACATGGTGATCGCCACGACGCAGAGCGACGAGACCAACCTCGTCGCCTGCCACCTCGCGGCCCAGGTCTTCAACGTGCCGACGCGCATCGCGCGGGTCCGGGCCGCCGACTTCCAGGACAACCCCGAGCTGGTCGGCGACGGCGCGTTCTCGGTGAATCACCTGATCGTCCCCGAGAAGACCGTCACCGACTACGTCGCGAAGCTCGTCGAGTTCCCCGAGGCGCTGCAGGTGCTGGAATTCGCGGGCGGCGCGGCCTGTCTGATCGCGGTGCGCGCGCATCCGGGCGGCCTGCTGGTGGGCAAGCCGATCCGGGACATCAAGTCGCACATTCCACAGGTCGACTCGCGGATCGTGGCCATCTTCCGCGGCGACGGGGCGGTCTACCCCGACGGCGACACGATGATCGAGCCGGGCGACGAGGTGTTCGTGCTGGCCGCGACCGAGCACATCCGCACGGTGATGACCGAGCTGCGCAAGATGGACAAGCCGGTGCGTCGCGTGATGCTCGCCGGTGGCGGGCGCATCGGCATGCGGCTCGCGCAGCGCCTGGCGGGCCGCATCGACGTGCGGATCATCGAGCCCGACGTCAAGCGCTGCGAGCAGCTCGCCGCGACGTTGCCCTCGAACGTGCTGGTGCTCAACGGCGACGCGACCGACGAGGACCTCCTCGAGGAGGAGAGCGTCGGCGAGATGGACCTGTTCTGCGCGCTCACCTCCGACGACGAGGACAACATCATGTCCTCGCTGCTCGCCAAGAAGATGGGCGCGCGCCGCGTGATCGCGCTGATCAACCGGCGCGCCTACGCCGACCTGGTGGAGGGCGGCAAGATCGACATCGCGATCGTGCCGGCGCAGGCGACGATCGGCGAACTGCTCGCGCACGTGCGGCGCGGCGACGTGGCGGCCGTGCATTCGCTGCGGCGCGGGGCGGCCGAGGCGCTCGAGGCGATCGCGCACGGCGACCCGCGCTCGAGCAAGGTGGTCGGGCGGCGCATCGAGCAGCTCGACCTGCCGCCGGGCACCACCATCGGGGCGATCGTCCGGCAGGCGCCGGGCAACCGCTCCGAGGTGATCATCGCCCACCACGACACGGTGATCGAGCCCGAGGACCACGTCATCGTGTTCGTGGCCAACAAGCGGATGGTCCCGCGCGTCGAGAAGCTCTTCCAGGTGAGCGTCGGCTTCTTCTGAGCGGCTGTCGGCGGCCCGGGGGGCCGCGCCGCGGGCTCGGCCGGGCGGCCGCGCCACAGGGGTCGTTGCCACCGACGGCCGGGCTCGCAGACCCCTTCGTGCACCCCTCCAGGTCCGCAGCGTGGCGCTTCGGGCGGCCAAGGCCCGCCGACGCGCTCGGGATCTGCGTGACAGCGGGGCCGGCTGCGCCTACCATTCGCGGCCCCACCACGGAGACATTTCCATGACCCAGCAGACCGGCATGCGTCGGCGGTTCATCGCGACCGCAGGCGCCGCGAGCGGCGCGGCCGCCCTCGGCTTCCCCGCCATCGTCAAGGCGCAGACCACCTCGCTTCGCTTCCAGAGCACCTGGCCGGCGAAGGACATCTTCCACGAGTACGCGAACGACTTCGCCAAGAAGGTCAACGACATGACCGGCGGCGAGCTCAAGATCGAGGTGCTGCCGGCGGGTTCCGTCGTGCCGGCCTTCGGCCTGCTCGACGCGGTCTCCAAGGGCACGCTCGACGGCGGCCACGGCGTGCTCGCCTACCACTACGGCAAGAACAACGCGCTCGCGCTCTGGGGCTCGGGCCCGGCCTTCGGCATGGACTCGAACATGCTGCTGTCCTGGCACAAGTACGGCGGCGGCAAGGAGCTGCTGGACAAGCTCTACGCAGCGGTCGGCGCCAGCGTGTACTCGTACGTGTACGGCCCGATGCCGACGCAGCCGCTCGGCTGGTTCAAGAAGCCGATCGCCAAGGTCGAGGACATCAAGGGCCTGAAGTACCGGACCGTCGGCATCTCGATCGACGTGTTCACCAAGATGGGCGCCTCGGTCAACGCGCTGCCTGGCGGCGAGATCATCCCGGCGATGGACCGGGGCCTGCTCGACGCGGCCGAGTTCAACAACGCCTCGTCCGACCGCCTGCTCGGCTTCCCCGACGTGGCCAAGGTCTGCATGCTGCAGAGCTTCCACCAGAACGCCGAGCAGTTCGAGATCATGTTCAACAAGGGCAAGCTCGATGCGCTGCCGCCCAAGATGAAGGCGATCATCGACAACGCCGTCGAGGCTGCCTCGGCCGACATGTCCTGGAAGGCGGCCGACCGCTACTCCAAGGACTACGCGGAGATGCAGAGCAAGCAGGGCGTGAAGTTCTACAAGACGCCCGACGCGATCCTGCAGCAGCAGCTCAAGACCTACGACGAGGTCGTCAAGACCAAGTCGAGCGATCCGCTGTTCGCCGAGATCGTCGCGTCGCAGCGTGCGTTCGCCGAGCGCGTCGTGCGCTGGGACATGGACACCAACGTCAACCGGCGCATGGCGTACACGCACTACTTCGGCAAGAAGGGCTGACGCCCTCGCGGGCGGCGCGCACGCGCCGCTCGCGACACCGCCGCGCACGGCCCGCGAGTCGCGCGCGGCGGCCCGGATCCAAAACCCCGCCGCGCGTGCGGCGGGGCGTTTCGCGCCAGGTGCCGGTGCCTTCACCGGCCTCTAGATGTTCGGGCGACGTCCGCGAGTGCGAGGCGGTCGCCCCGGGGCTCCCTCCATGCAGAAATTCTTCCTCGCTGTCGACCGCGTCTCCACGTACGCGGGACAGACGTTCGCCTGGCTGATCGTCGCGCTGACCGGTCTCATCTGCTGGGAGGTGTTCTCCCGCTACGTGATGAACAGCCCGCACGCCTGGGCCTTCGACGTGCAGATCCAGATGTACGGTGCGCTGTTCATGATGGCGGGCGCCTACACCCTGTCCAAGAACGGGCATGTCCGCGGCGACATCCTGTACGGCTTCTTCAAGCCCCGCACGCAGGCCTTCTTCGACCTGCTGCTCTACATCGTCTTCTTCCTGCCCGGCGTCTGCGCGCTCGCCTGGGCCGGCTACTCGTTCGCGGGCGACTCCTGGGCGATCAAGGAGCATTCGTCGATCAGTGCCGACGGTCCGCCGCTGTACTTCTTCAAGTCGGTCATCCCGGTCGCCGGTGCCCTGCTGCTGATGCAGGGCATCGTCGAGATCCTGCGCTGCATCGTCTGCCTGCGCGACGGCGAGTGGCCTTCGCGCGAGCAGGACGTCGAGGAGGTCGACGTCGAGAAGCTCAAGGCGATGGTGACGCGCGACGGCGAGGCGCCGCACGCGGTCGGCCCCGTCAGCGCCGCCGGGGAGCGCTGAGCCATGCGTCGCGAAATGTATTTCGGCCTGGCGATCATGGGGATGATCGTCGCGGGCGTGCTCTTCCTGATGCCCTGGAGCAACCTCACCAGCGGCCACCTCGGCCTGCTCATGCTCGGCCTGGTCGTCGTGGCGATCATGCTCGGCTTCCCGACGGCGTTCACGCTGATGGGTATGGGGATGATCTTCGCGTTCATCGCCTACCGGATGCGATCGCCCGATCTCGCGCTCGGCCAGACGCTCGACCTGATGGTCCAGCGCGCGTACGCGGTGATGGGCAACGACGTCCTGATCTCGATCCCGCTGTTCGTGTTCATGGGGTACCTGGTCGAGCGCGCGAACCTGATCGAGAAGCTGTTCCGCAGCCTGCACCTGTCGCTCGCGCGCGTGCCGGGCTCGCTCGCGGTCGCCACGCTGTTCACCTGCGCGGTGTTCGCGACGGCCACCGGCATCGTGGGTGCGGTGGTGACGCTGATGGGCCTGCTCGCGCTGCCGGCGATGCTGCGCGCCGGCTACTCGGTGCAGGTGTCGGCGGGCGTGATCACCGCCGGCGGCTGCCTGGGCATCCTGATCCCGCCGTCGGTGATGCTGATCGTCTACGGCGCCACCGCCGGCGTGTCGGTCGTGCAGCTGTACGCGGGCGCGTTCTTCCCCGGGATCATGCTGGCCGGCCTGTACGTGGTCTACGTCATCGTGCTCGCCAAGCTGCGTCCGGACCTGATGCCGCCGCTGACCGCGGCCGAGCGCCACGTGCCGCTGACGCCGACCGCGCAGACCCTGCAGGACCGCATCAGCCCGAAGGTGCTGCCCGGGCTGGTCGGTGCGCTCAAGGGCTCGCGCAACGCCGGCGTGCCCTTCCTCGAGGTGATGCGCCAGGCGCTGATCGCCGCGCTGCCGGCGATCTTCCTCGCGGTGCTGCTGACGGTGATGTGGCGCAGCGCCACCGCGCCGGACGTCGTGGTCGACACCGCGGGCCTGGTCGAGATGGGGGCAGGCGGATCGGAGGCCGCCCCGCAGGGCGACGGGCTGGCCGAGCCGCCGGGCGGCGAGGGCGAGAAGGCCGAGGGCGGGCTCGCGGAGCCGCCGTCGGAGGACGCGCCCAAGGCTGCCGACGGCGTGAAGGAGCCGGCTGCCGCCGAGGCGCCCGCGTCGGCCGCCGTGCCGGCCGCGCAGCCTTCGGGCGCCGCATCCGTGCCGGCGCCGGTCGCCGAGTCGGCGACGACCCCGGCGACCGAGGCCGCGGTGGCCGAGCGCAAGGCCGCGCCGCTGTGGTTCTGGATCGTCGCCGCCGTGCTGTCGGCCGTCGTGGTCGGCTACTACGCGGTGCTGACGTTCACGCGGCTCGAAGTCTTCAAGATGCTGCTGTCGTCGTTCTTCCCGCTGGCCTTCATGATCCTGGCGGTGCTGGGGACGATCGTCTTCGGTCTGGCCACGCCGACCGAGGCGGCCGCGGTGGGGTCGCTGGGCGGCGTGCTGCTCGCGGGCGCCTATCGCCAGCTCAACATGAGCGTGGTCAAGGAGTCGGTGTTCCTGACCGCCAAGACCAGCGCGATGGTCTGCTGGCTGTTCGTCGGCTCGTCGATCTTCTCGGCGGCGTTCGCGCTGCTGGGCGGCCAGGAGCTGATCGAGAACTGGGTGATGTCGCTCGGGCTGTCGAAGGTGCAGTTCCTGCTGCTGTCGCAGGCGATCATCTTCCTGCTCGGCTGGCCGCTCGAGTGGACGGAGATCATCGTCATCTTCATGCCGATCTTCA
>JAIYAG010000543.1 GCA_027489195.1 Burkholderiales bacterium
CGAGCCGATCGGTCGCCAGGCGCGAGCCATCGCCGGCGCCATCGTCGGCCGGCCCGAGCCCTACGTCGCGCGCGATCCGGTGTGGGTCGTGAAGACACCGAGCCTGCCGCTGACGATCCGCCCGGTGCCCGCCGACGCGCGGTCCACGTGAGGCGGCACGCAGCGCCCCGAGGTGACCTGAAGTGACCGTCACGCGTGTGCTCCATGCATTCCCGCCGTCGGGCAACTGCCAGCGGGTGCGCGTCTTCCTGTCGATGCTCGGGCTGCCGTTCGAGGAACGTCTGGTCGACATCCGGACCGGCGCGCAGCGCGCGCCGTCGTTCCTCGCGATGAACCCCTCGGGCCTGGTGCCGGTGCTGGTGGAGGACGGCCGCGTGCTGCGCGACAGCCACGCGATCCTGCTCTACCTGGCGCGCGAGCACGGCGGCGAGCGCTGGTGGCCGCAGGACGCCTGGGCGCTCGGCGAGCGCATGCAGTGGATCGCCTTCTCGATGAACGAGATCCACCACGGCCCGAACATGCTGCGTCGGCACCATCGGCTGGGCCTCGCGATCGATGTCGAGGCCACGACGCGGCGCACGCTCGACGCGATGGCGGTGCTGGAGACGAGGCTCGCGACACGCGAGTGGCTCGAGGGCGACGCGGTGTCGATCGCCGACATCGCGGTCTATCCGTACGTCGAGGCGCTGCCCGACGCGAAGCTGTCGCTGGCGCCCTGGCCCGCGGTCCGCGCGTGGCTCGCGCGGATCGCGGCACTGCCCGGCTGGCTGCCGATGCCGCAGCCTCGGCCCGCGCCCTGAACTCGCGGCCCGCGCCCTGAACGCTCGGCCGGCCGCCTGAACCGCGGCCGGCGCCCCGACCGGGCGCCGACCGCCCATCCCGCTCAGTTCGACGGGAACCCGCTCTCGATCGGCAGCCCCGGCTCGCGCGACCACTCGTTCCACGAGCCGAAGTACATCCGGACGTCCGAGAAGCCGGCTTCCTTCAGCGCGACGTAGGTGTTCGACGCGCGCGCGCCCTTGAAGCAGTACAGGTAGACCGTGTCCTTCGGCGAGATGCCCGCGGTGCGGCAGTCGGCGAGGATCTCCGACGGGCTCTTGAAGATCGGGCCGGTGGCCGAGGGCTTCATGAAGCGGTACCACTCGATCCACTTGGCGCCGGGGATGCGGCCCTTGCGCGGCGCGAAGTCCGGGCCGTAGGGCGAGGAGCTGGTGCCGATCCACTCGTCGACGTCGCGCACGTCGAGCAGCACCACGTCGGTGTCGAGCGCGGCCAGCATCTCGTCCTTGGTCACCATCAGCGAGGCCATCGACTCGGGCAGCGGGAAGCTCGCCGGCGCGGGCGAGACCGGCGCGGTGTCGACCGGCAGGCCGGCGGCCTTCCAGCCGGCGAGGCCGCCGTGCAGGATGCGGACCTTCGGGTACTTGAGCCACGACAGCAGGAAGTAACCGCGGCACGACTGGCCGAAGCCGCTGTTCATCGACTCCTCGTACAGCACCGCGGTCTCGGTGCCCGACAGGCCCGCGGAGCCGAACGCGTCGGCGAAGGTCTGCTTGAGCTCGCCGAGGCCCTCGGCGGTCGAGGTCGCGAGGAAGGTGAAGATCTCGCGCAGGTTCACCGCGCCGGGCAGGTGGCCGGAGGCATAGGCCTCGGGGTCGCGCGTGTCGATGAGCACGACGCGTTCGGACGACATCAACGCCGCGAGGTCGGCGGGCGAGATCAGCACGGGGTCGGACATGGCGCAGCTCCAGCGGAGGGGGGGAGGGAACCCTCTCGAGCGCAAGCGGCATGCCACGGTGCGCCGCGCACCGCCGCCGTCATGCAGCGTGTGCGCCGTGCCCGAGGCCGGCCCGTGCATCGACCCGCGCCGGTGCGGCCGGGACCGCATCAGACCGACCCGGTGCGTGCACCGCCCCGGCGCGGGGCCGATGCCCTTGCTGCGTGCGGGGCGATGCGCGGACCCGCCGCCGCGTGTCGTCGCGATCGTCCGTCCGTCGCTGCGCGCTGTGTGACCAATCGGTTCACATTGGGCGATCGCGACCGCATCGTGTCGCCGATTGGCGCCTGGAACGGCCGCGATGGCACGCCCCTTGCAAGAGAGGCGCACCTCCGACGGAACCCCTCCATGACCAACGTCTACCGCCCCTACGACGCCTATCGCCGCCTCGGTCACGCCTGCGGCCGCTGCGGCACCGTGCACGCGCCCGGCGAATCGGATCCGCATGCCGCCGACGACGAGGCCGCGCTCGCGCAGTCGCGTGCGGTGGTCGACGCCGAGCGCCTGTCCAACGACGTCGTCGAGACCGCGCTGGTGCGCGCGCTGTTCCCGAACGACGCGCTGCGCCGCCGCTTCCTGCGCGCCGTCGGTGCCAACACCGCGCGCGCCGCGATCGCCTCGGTGCTGCCGCTGGGGGCGCTGCAGGCGATGGCCCAGGACAAGGGCAAGCTCGAGAAGACCGACCTGAAGATCGGCTTCATCCCGATCACCTGCGCGACGCCGCTGATCATGGCCGAGCCGCTCGGCTTCTACAAACGCCAGGGCCTGACCGTCTCGCTGCAGAAGACCGCGGGCTGGGCGCTGATCCGCGACCGCATGATCAACAAGGAGTACGACGCCTCGCACTTCCTGTCGCCGATGCCGGTCGCCATCTCGATGGGCCTGGGCTCGGTCGCCGCGCCCAGGCGCCTCGCGACCATCCAGAACATCAACGGCCAGGCGATCCCGCTTTCTGTCAAGCACAAGGACAAGCGCGATCCGAAGGACTGGAAGGGCTTCCGCTTCGCGATCCCGTTCGAGTACTCGATCCACAACTTCCTGCTGCGCTACTACCTGGCCGAGAACGGCCTCGATCCG
>JAIYAG010000171.1 GCA_027489195.1 Burkholderiales bacterium
CCGGTGAAGCCGGTGTCGCGGGCCACCGCCGCCGCATGCGCCCAGCGCCGGATCGTGTCCTCGATCTCGTCCTCGCGCATCGCACGCGGCGGCGCGAACTGCGCGGCGCTGTGGTTGAGCAGCGCCACGGCCGACGGCGCGAGCGGCTCGGCACAGACATGCGCCGGCGTCTGGCGGCCCGGATGGTTGAGCTGCATCCACAGGTGGTTGCCGCCGACCGTGCCCGCGCGGGCGTAGCGGCGCAGCGCGTCCAGCCCGCCGTTGCCGTCGATCACGACGTTGCCCGGTCGCTCCAGGAAGCGCCGGTCGACCTGCACGTTGCCGGTGATCACCAGCCCGGCGCCGCCCTCCGACCAGGCACGGTAGAGCCGCTCGTGGCGCGGCGTCGCGCGGTTCCAGGGATCGGCCAGGCCCTCGGTGAGCGCGGCCTTGCACAGGCGGTTGGGCAGCGTCGCGCCGCAGGGCAGCGCGAGCGGTGAGGCGAGCGTCGACGTCATCGTGCGCGGCCCTGCCTCAGAAGCCGACCTGCAGCGACACGAACGGGCCGCTGAAGCGGTACTCGATTCCACCGACCCAGCGCGGCCGCGTGATGTCGAGCGTGTAGTCCACGTACCGGTAGCCGAGCGACACGCCGGCCCGGTCGCTGAACCGGTAGCCGACCGCGGCCATCAGGTTCACCAGGCCGCCGTCGTAGTCGCCGTAGCTCAGCGTGAAGTAGTCGATGCGGGCCTGGACCGACCACTCGCGCGTGAAGTCGTGCTTGCCGTAGAGCCCGAGGGTCGGCAGCGGCACCAGCGCGTCCTGAGCCTCGGCGCGGCCGCCGCCCGAGTTGCCGCCGACGGCGGCCTGCGCGGCGAGGCCGAGCTTGAATCGCGTCACGTGCAGGCCGAGCGTCAGGCCGAGCTCGGTCTGCTCGGTGCGCAGGGCCGACCAGCCCGCGCTCAGCCGGAAGATGTCCGAGTCGAACGCGCTGTCCACCGTCGCGCTCGCCGGGAAGACCGTCTGGCCGAACGCGATGTCGCGCGAGATCGATTGCGTGCCGGCGCGGCGCAGCGAGAAGTACTCGAACTCGACGCGCCAGTCGCCGCCCAGCCGGGCGCCGGCGGTGAACCAGGGCAGGGTCTTGCGCGAGGCGAGGCCCAGCTCGTCCTCGAAGCTGACCGTGGTACCGGGCCGCGAGCCCACCAGCAGGTCGGAGCGGGCCGAGGACGCGATGGTCGGCCGGTAGCCGGCGATGTGCAGCCAGTAGCCGTCGTCGCGGTGCTGGGCGAAGGCGCCCGACGCGGCGAGGCCCAGTGACAGCGCACACACGGCGCGCACGTGCGGGAACGACGAAGCTGGGGTCAAGTGCGTCTCCTCCGTGGGGTCGGTCGGCCCGGTCCGCGCAACGGCCTGGCTCTTTGCGCAGCGTATCCGAGGCCCGAGCGCCTCGCGCCCCCGCACGGCGCAGGTGGCGGGCCGGCGTGCCCGGATCGGAACGCCCGGCGCCCCGCCCGCTATCATGCGGGCTGGCCGCCGCTTCCCGCGCCGCCCGTCACCATGTCCCGCCTCCCGCCCAAGCCCCCCAGGTCCCCGCAGCCGGTCGCCGACCGCACCGCGAACCACGCCAACCCCGACCATCCGCGCCTGTCCAAGCGGATGGGCGAACTCGGCCTGTGCTCGCGCCGCGAGGCCGACGACTGGATCGCCAAGGGGTGGGTGAAGGTCGACGGGCGCGTCGTCAGCGAGCTCGGCACGCGCGTGTCGCCGCAGGCTCGCATCGAGGTCGAGCGGGCCGCCGCGCGCCAGCAGGCCGAGCGGGTGACGATCCTGCTGAACAAGCCGATCGGCTTCGTGTCCGGGCAGGCCGAGGACGGCTATCGCCCGGCCGCCGCGCTGCTTCGCCCCGAGAACCGCTGGGCCGAGGACCCGTCGCCGACCCGCTTCGACCCGACGCACCTGCGGGGCCTGGCGCCCGCCGGACGCCTCGACATCGACTCGACCGGGCTGCTGGTGTTCACGCAGGACGGGCGCATCGCCAAGCACCTGATCGGCAGCGAGTCCGAGGTCGAGAAGGAGTACCTGGTGCGGGTCGAGGGCCGGCTGCCCGAGCGCGGCATGGCGCTGCTGCGTCACGGGCTCGAGCTCGACGGCGTGACGCTGCGCCCCGCCGAGGTCTCGTGGCTCAACGACGACCAGCTGCGCTTCGTGCTGCGCGAAGGCCGCAAGCGGCAGATCCGCCGCATGTGCGAGGCCGTCGGCCTCGCGGTGACCGGTCTCAAGCGCGTGCGCAGCGGCGGCGTGCCGCTCGGTGCGCTGCCGGTGGGCCAATGGCGCTATCTGCGCCGAGACGAGAGGTTCTGAGTGACGAGCGACACCCCGGCTGCGGCCGCGACCGATCTCCCCGTGATCCGCTGGAGCGAGGAGGGCATCGAGCATGCGGCGCGCTGGCGTTCCGAGCGCGGCGCGCCCGCGCCCAGGAGCGTGGCGATCGCCGACGACACGATGTCCGCGGACGCGGCCTACGGCCTGGCCTGCCAGGGCGTGGCGCTGCTGTGGCGCGGCGACTTCCAGAACGCGCGCCAGATGCTGACCGCGCTGGCCACCCGGGCCGACCGCAAGCCGCGGCGCGCGGTGAAGGCCGGCAAGGCCGCGAAGGGCGGCAAGGACGCCCCGTCCGCGCAGGCCGTCGAAGCCGCCGCGAAGTCGCCGGTCGAGCTCTTCAACCTGCAGCGCCAGGCCCGCTCGCAGCGCGCCCGCACCCTCGGCATGCTGCTGATCCCGCTCGAGGACGGCCATGCGATCCCGCTGCGGCGCGCGCCCGACCTGACGCGCGCCTGCACCGAGGCCTGGGGGCCGGCCGACGGCCCGTCGGTGGTGTCGATGCGCGAGCTGCTCGGCGTGAACGGCGCGCACGAGTGGCGCGCCAACGGCATCGAGGTGCCCGCGATCGGCGCGCGCATCCATCCGCACTACGGCGTGTTCGCGCCGACGCGCGCCGAGTACGTCGAGCTGGTCGCGAAGGCGCCGCTGCCGCGTGCGGCCGCCGCGCTCGGCACCGCCTTCGACGTCGGCACCGGCACCGGCGTGCTGGCGGCCGTGCTCGCGAAGCGCGGGCTCGCGAGGATCGTCGCGACCGACATGGACCCGCGGGCGCTCGCCTGCGCCCGCGAGAACGTCGAGCGCCTCGGCCTCGGCGAACGCGTGGCGGTCGTGCAGGCCGACCTGTTCCCCGAGGGCCGTGCCGAGCTGGTCGTCTGCAACCCGCCGTGGGTGCCCGCGCGCCCGAGCTCGCCGCTCGAGCACGGCGTCTACGACGCCGACGGCCGCATGCTCAAGGGCTTCCTGTCCGGGCTCGCCGCGCACCTCGCACCCGGCGGCGAGGGCTGGCTGATCCTGTCCGACCTCGCGGAGCACCTCGGCCTGCGCACCCGTGCCGAGCTGCTCGCGGCGATCGAGGCCGCGGGCCTGAAGGTGCTCGACCGCATCGACGTCAGGCCCGCGCACAAGCGGGCCTTCGACGCGACCGATCCGCTGCACGCGGCGCGCTCGCGCGAGACCACCTCGCTCTGGCGGCTCGCCGCGGTGTCCTGAGGCGGGCGCCGCCTCCGGCTGTCATCCCGGTGACATCTTCGCCCGCTATCCTTCGAGATCTCTAGAACACTCGAAGGCCGGATCGGCGAGCGCCGTGCCCCGGCTCGGCCAGCCATGCGTGTGGGCATCAACGGAATGGGCCGGATCGGCCGACTCGCCCTGCGGGCCGCGTTCGGCGCGGCGGAGCGCGGCGCAGACGATCCCCGCGCGGGCAATCGCCTCGACGGCGTCCACGTCAACGAGCTCAAGGGCGGGGACCCCGCGACCGCGCACCTGCTGGCGTTCGACACGGTGCAGGGCCGATGGCGCGAGTCGATCGAAGCCGATGGCGACGCGGCGATCCGCATCGGCGAGCGGCGTCTGCGGTTCACCTCGCACACGAGCGCGGCCGAGATCCCGTGGGGCGAGCTCGGCGTCGACCTGGTGCTCGAATGCACCGGCAAGTTCCTCACCCCCGAGACGCTGCAGGGCCACCTCGATCGCGGCGCGAAGCGGGTGATCGTCGCCGCGCCGGTCAAGGTCGGCGACGTGCTCAACGTCGTCATGGGCGTCAACGACGGCCTGTACGACCCGGCCCGCCACCGCATCGTCACCGCCGCGTCGTGCACGACGAACTGCCTCGCGCCGGTGGTCAAGGTCGTGCACGAGGCGATC
>JAIYAG010000354.1 GCA_027489195.1 Burkholderiales bacterium
GCCGACGAGGGCGGCTTCTGGCCTGCCTTCGACGACAACGAGCAGGCCCTCGTGATGCTGACCCGCGCGATCGAGGCCGCCGGCCTGCGACCCGGCGAGGACGTGGCGATCTCGCTCGACATCGCGGCGAGCAATTTCGGCCGGGGCGGGCGCTACCGGATGGCGCGCGCCGACGGGCGACCGCGCGAACTCGCCTCTGAAGAGCTCGCCGAGCTGCTGCTCGGCTGGCTGCGCCGCTATCCCGTGGTGTCGATCGAGGACCCGCTCGCCGAGGACGATCTCGCCGGGCTCGCCGCCTTCACGGCGGCCGCCGGCCCGCGCGTGCAGGTCGTCCTCGACGATGCCGTCGTCACGAACGCGGTGCGCATCCGCACCCACGCCGCCGCCGGCGCCGGCAATGCCGCGCTGATCAAGCCGAACCAGGCCGGCACCCTGAGCGAGTCGCGCGCCGCGCTCGAGGCCTCGCGGGCGCTGGGCTGGGACGCGATCGTGTCGGCCCGCTCCGGCGAGACCGAGGACACGACCATCGTGCACCTCGCGGTCGGCTGGGGCGTGCGCCAGCTCAAGGTCGGGTCGTTCGCGCGCTCGGAGCGGATGGCCAAGTGGAACGAGGGGCTGCGCATCGGCGAGGCGCTGGCCGAGGGCTTCGCGCTGCCGCCGCGCTCCGCCTTCCCCTGGGGCTGAGCACGCCTGCCTGCGGTCCGCGGTCGATGCCGCCGCGGTGTGCGGTATGTCAAGCGACGGCTGCGCGGAGCGTGCTTCACTGGACGCACCGGCACGGCGGCTGAACGCCCCGCGCGGGCCGCTCACGGTCTCGAGATACCGACGCAGACAAGGCGCGTGTGATACCAGGCATCGAGTCGCTGCTGGCCTTCGACGACGCGATCAACGTCGGCGCCAACGCGGGCGTGGGCCGTGTGCCGATGGTCGACATGATCGTGCACTGGGCGACGGTCGCGCCGGCGTTCAAGTTCGGGCTGCTGGCCGCAGCGCTGTGCTGGATCTGGTCGCGCGGCGGGCGCGACCGGCCGCAGGACGCGGCGATCGTCGTCGCGACCGTGCTGTCGGCCTTCCTGGGGCTGTTCCTCGCACGCGCGCTCCAGGGACTGCTGCCGTTCCGGCCCCGTCCGCTCGCCCGTCCCGATCTCGCCCTGACCGTGCCGCCCGAATTCCTCGAAGACCTCGTGCGCTGGAGCGCGTTCCCGAGCGACCATGCGGTGCTCGCGTTCGCGCTCGCCACCGGCCTGATGGTCGCCTCGCCTCGGGTCGGGCGGCTGGCCTTGGTGCACGCCGCGATGTTCGTCTGCCTGCCCAGGCTGTACTTCGGGCTGCACCATTTCACCGACCTGCTGGCCGGTGCGCTCCTGGGTTCGGGCATCGCGCTGATCTGCCTGTGGCCGCCGGCGCGTGCCTCGGTTACCCGCTGGATCCTGGCCCTGCGCGACCGCGCGCCGGGACCCTTCCACGCCGTGGGCTTCCTCGTGCTGCTCGAGGTGTCGGTCATGTTCCAGGACGTCCGCACGCTCGGCGCGACGGTGGCCGAGGCGCTCAGGGCGATGCACTGACCCTCGGGCCTCAGTCCGGCCGCAGGCCCATCCGGCTGGCGGCGAGCACGGCCTGCGTGCGGTTGCGTGCGCCGAGCGCGCGCAGCACGGCGCTGACATGCACCTTGACCGTCCCCTCGGCGAGCTGCAGCTGCCGGCCGATCAGCTTGTTGGGCAGCCCGCGCATGATCAGGCGCAGCACGTCCTTCTGACGGTCGGTGAGCCCGAGCTGGCGCACGTCGGTCGCGGTGGCGGCGCCCTGCGTGGCCCAGGCGCGCGGTGCCGCACCCTCGGTGTCTCGCGGCACGTAGATGCCGCCGCCCGCGATCGCGCGCACCGCGGTGCCCAGCCGCTCGCCGTCGGCGGTCTTCGGCAGGAAGCCGCTCGCGCCCGCACGCAGGCAGCGGTCGATCGTCGCTCGGTCGGTGGCGCCGGACAGCACCATCACCGGCACGCGGGGGAAGCGCTGGCGCAGCGTCTCGATGCCGGAGGTGCCGACCGTGTCGGGCAGGTTCAGGTCGAGCAGGATCAGGTCGAAGCGCGGGGCCGAGGACAGCAGCCTCAGGCCATCGGCCAGGCAGTCGGCCTGTTCGACGCAGGGCGCATCCGTCGCCTCGCGGAGCTGGACGATCACGCCGCCGCGGATCAGCGGATGGTCGTCGACGATCAGCAGGTGCATCGCCATGCCCGGGCCTCTCTCAGCATCGTTTGTGGTTTCGGTTATGGTCCCGGTCGCGCCTGCGACGTGTCAACGGGCATCCCGCCCTCGGGGCTAAGACTTTCGGCCGATCCGGGTCCGATGACGCGCCGCAGCAGCCGGATGCCGACCCTTTCTTCCTGACGCCTTGCCGTCCGGGCATGCCTCGCACCCATACACTCGGAGCGGGTCAGCTGTCGGGAGCCGCCACGCAGGTCCTCTCCGGTCGACGTCTCGCGCCTGCCCACCACCTCTCATGACCGAACTCAGACGCCTTCCCATCGCCGTGCTCGTCGGCTTCGCCGCCGTCCTGATCGCACGCGAGCCTTCACTGTTCACCGACCCGAGATTCTGGGCCGAAGAGGCCGGACACCACTACGGTCGATTCCTGAACGAATCCGCGCTTTCCGCCCTGACCTACATCCACGCCGGCAGCTACCAGCTGTTGTCGAACGTGATGGTCCTGCTGGCCACGAAGGTCCC
>JAIYAG010000049.1 GCA_027489195.1 Burkholderiales bacterium
ATCGTGACCTGGTGGTCGCGGCCGAGCGAGTCGTAGACCGACATCGACATCGCGCTGTGGTAGGTCTTCGGGTCGCTGGAATCGAACGGCGCGGTGATCGCGGTGTCGCGGGCGTCGAGGTTGAGCTGGGCCCGAGCCAACTCGGTCGCTTTCGGCGTGATGTCTGCAGAGGTGATCTGCAACTCGGTCGGCGCGCCGACGCTGGTCACCCCAGCGGCGTCGACCCGGTAGCCGGTCAGGCGCGAGCCCTGCGACGTGACGACGTAGCCGTCCTTGTCCATCCGGAATTGGCCATTTCGCGTGTACTGCGGGACGCCATCCGTCGTGACCCGGAAAAAGCCACGGCCGTTGATCGCCATGTCGAGCGGGTTCTGGGTCGACACGATGTCGCCCTGGGTGAATTGCTGGGCAACACTCGCCACCGATACACCGATGCCATTGGTGGACGACGACAGGCCGGTGAGTGAATTCGCGTACATGTCGGCGAACTCGACACGCGACGACTTGGCGCCGACCGTGTTGGCGTTCGCGACGTTGTTGCCGATCACGTCCAGGTTGCGTGCGGCGGCGCTGAGGCCGGACAGACCGTGCTGGAAGCTCATGCTCGAGGACTCCTGCTGTAAAGAGGGTGCTGCGGTGAAATCGATGAAGTCGGCGGACCGGCGTGCGGATCAGAGGATCGCGCGCACCTTGTCCATGGTCGTGCTGCCGGCGGCGCCCAGCTGCAGCGTGGCGCCGCCGCTGCCGAGCGTGACCGCCTGGACCGGCGCGGCGGCGAGCGTGGTCGCGGAGACCTTGCTGGCGCCGTCGAGGGCGGCGACGCGAAGCGTGTAGAGGCCGGGATCGAGGGTCCGGGTGCCGGAGCTGCCGTCCCACTGGAAGGTCTGCAGGCCGGCGGGCATCGGGCCGAGCTCGATGTTGTCGACCACCGCACCGGTCTTGTCGAGCACGTCGACGCGCACCGAGGTGGCCGCGGCGGCGAGCTCGAAGCCCGCCTTCGCGACGCCGTCCTTCGGCAGCGTCATCGTGTCGCCCTCGACCAGCACGCTGCGACCGACCATCGAGGCCGCCTCGCTGGTGCTGCCCTGCTTGCTGCCCTCGACGAGCGTCTGCAGCGAGGTGTTGAGCTTGTCGATGCCCTTGACGGTGTTGATCTGCGCGAGCTGGGTCGTGACCTGCGCGTTGTCGAGCGGGTTCAGCGGGTCCTGGTTCTTCATCTGCGCGACGAGCAGCTTGAGGAAGCGGTCCTCGGTGGCGTCCTCGCTCGCGCGGCCGGTGGTGCCGGCGCCGCCGGTCGTGCCCTCGGTGCCCGAGGCGCCCGCCGTACCGGTCGTGCCGCGCATCTGGTTGAGCACGGAGTCGAAGGCGGCGCTGCCGGCGCCGGTGCCGGCGGACGAACCGCTGGGGGTCGCCGCCGACGGCGAGACGGTGGCCTTGGAGGCGATCGCGCTGAGGCTCATGCTCTGGTGTCCGGTTGCCGCGAGGTCACGACTGGCCCATCTGCAGCGTCTTCTGCAGCAGCTGGCGCGCGGTGTTCATGACCTCGACGTTGTTCTGGTACGAGCGCGACGCGGAGATCATGTTGACCATCTCCTCGACCACGTTCACGTTCGACTGGGTGATGTAGCCGGTCTGGTCGGCCATCGGATGGCCGGGCTCGTAGACCCGCTTGGCCGGCGCGTTGTCCTCGATCACCGAGGAGACCTTCACGCCGGCGCTGCCGTCGGGCGTCGGCTGGCTCTGGAAGACGACCTGGCGCGACTTGTAGCTCTGCCCGTCGGGGCCGGCGACCGATTCGGCGTTCGCGAGGTTGCTCGCGACGACGTTCAGGCGCTGGCTCTGCGCGGAGACCGCGCTGCCCGCGACGTTGAAGACCTTCATCAGCGACATGGCCGCTCCCCTCACTCGCCCCGGATCGCCGAGAGCAGCGTCCGGACCGATCCGTTGATGAACCGCAGGCCCGCCTCGTAGCGCACCGCGTTGTCCGCGAAGTTGGCCCGCTCGCGGTCGAGGTCGACGTTGTTGGCGTCGAGGCTCGGCTGCTCGGTGGCCCGGTACTTCTGAACCGTGGAATCGATCCGACCGGCGCCGCCCGTGCCGCCGCCGATGTGGCCGGCGTGCGTGGTCGCGACCCCCTGCGAGGCAGGCGCCGCGGCGCCTTCCGGGCGGGTGCCCGTCGCCTCGGCCAGTGCCGCCTTGAAATCGAAGTCGCGGGCCGCGAAGCGCGGCGTGTCCGCATTCGCGATGTTTCCGGCGATCACCTTCTGGCGCTCGGCGCGCAGCAGCAGCGCGCTGCCATGGAAATCGATCGACTCGGTCAGTCGGCTGGCGCTCATGTCGACAAGCTCCGGTCGGGATTCATGGGGGCAATGGTGGCCGCGCCGCGCGGAACTTAAGCGCCGAAAAGCGGCGTGGCGGACCCGTTGATCGGGCCCATCGGGCGCAGGTCCCTGCCTATGCTCGGCGTCACTCCAGACGTCTCAGACAGAGGTCCGCCGATGGCCGAACCGATCCGAACCGCACTGATCCGAACCGTGTCAGGCCGCCCGGTGCGTCACCTGGCCGTGGCGCTCGCGCTGCTGGCGGTGCACGCCGTCGCCGCGGCCCAGCCGACGGTCGCGCCGGAACCGATCCGCGCCTTCGTCGAGCGCCACGTGCCCGCCGGCAGCGGCCGCGTCGAGGTGCAGGTCGGCACCCTCGACCCGCGGCTGCAGCTCGCCCCCTGCGGCCGCGCCGAGCCCTATCAGGTGGCGGGCACGCGCCTGTGGGGTCGGACGGTGGTCGGACTGCGCTGCATGGAAGGCGCCACCTGGTCGGTCACGCTGCCGGTCAACGTGATCGTCCGGGGCCGGGCGCTGGTGGCGGGCGAAGCGCGCGTCGCGGGCAGCAGCCCGGCAGGCGCGTCGCTGCGCATCGAGGAGGCCGAGCTCAGCCGCGAGCCCGGGACGCCTGTCACCGATCCGGCGCAGCTCGTCGGCCGCAGCTTGATCCGACCGGTGGCCGCCGGGCAGGTTCTCAGGCTGGAGCACCTGCGGATCGCGCAGACGGTGGCCGCGGGCGACCCGGTCCGGATCCAGATGGTCGGCCAGGGGTTCATGATCCAGGCCGACGGGCAGGCGCTCGCAGGGGCCGGCGACGGCCAGACCATCCGGGTCCGGACCGAGAGCGGTCGGATCCTCGCCGGAACGCTTCGCGGACGAACGGTCGAAGTCAGGATCTGAACGGTCGACGCGGAAGCGCTAACGTTGTGTCTGAAGGTGTGCAACCGTGCTTTTCGGGCTCAAGTCGCACGGCCGAGTGTCGATAATGGACCTGAGGGGCGCTTTCGCTGCGTTCCCAGGAGAATGCGATGAAGATCGGACCCAGTAATACGGATGGCATCCGTGTCGACGGTGGCACCACCGGAGGCACGGACCGCTCGTCGCCGGTCCGGACCGGTGCAGGTGCAGGTGCCGGCCCGGCTCCGCTGCCGACGAGCGTCGACCGCGTGTCGCTGTCGGGCAAGACCATGCCGCTGGCCGACAGCGGTGGCGTGGTCTCCTACAACGACAAGAAGGTCGAGGAGATCCGCCAGGCGATCGCCGAAGGGCGCTTCCCGGTCGACGCCAAGCGCGTGGCCGAGCAGCTGCTCGCCGACGCACGCGACTTCCTCGGCATGAAGACGGCCCTCTGATGACGGCGGCCCGCGTGCGTCAGCAGCCGGCGACCGCGGCCGGCGGGCGGGCGCTCGCCGCCCTCGAGAGCCTGCTCGAGGTGCAGCGCCGCGCGATGAGCGCGGGCGACCTCGCCGCCATGCAGACGGCGCACGCCGGCATCCACGGGCTGCTGTCGGACCCCGCCTGGCGGCGCGACGCGGCCCGCAGCGGCGCCCGCCTTCGCGTGCAGGCCGCGCTGAAGTCGGCGGCGATCAACGCCGGCCTGGCCGCACGCGGCGAGGCCCATGCCGCCCGGGCGCTCGCGGCGCTCGGCCAGAGCCCCTCCCTGTACACCGCTTCCGGCGCGCTCGGCGCGAAGAGCGGTCCGTCGCGGGGCCTGTCGGCCTGACCCCGTCCGGCCGAGCGTGCGCGAACCGCGCACCGCCCGGAACCGCAGACAGAACGGGCCCCTGACGGGGCCCGTAGGCATTCGGGACGGCGGCGGTCGGGCCGCCCGCCCTCAGAACCGGTAGGCGATCCGCAGGCCGCCCCAGTGGCGTCCGGCCACCACGATCGGCGCCGACAGGTCCTTCATCAGCACGAACTGGCCGCCGCCCATGTCGCGGCGGTAGGTCTGCAGCAGGAAGCGACGCTGGTTGCGACCGGCCGCCAGGCCGGTGCGATCGGCGAAGATCCGGCGGTTGCGGCAGTTGGCCGCGTTCCACACCGGGTCGGGCCCCTGCGGCCGCGAGAACTTCTGGTTGTGGGTCGGCAGGTAGCCGTTGCGGTCGACCGCCGCGCAGAACACCACGTTGGGCAGCGTCGCGGCCACCGGCTCCTGCAGCTCGGGCAGCACCGAATCGGTCAGCCCGGTGAAGCGGGTCAGGTGCTGGACGGGGTCGGACCCCGCGATCGGCTGGTA
>JAIYAG010000571.1 GCA_027489195.1 Burkholderiales bacterium
TGGGCGCGATGGGCTACAAGTTCCAGTTCATCACGCTGGCCGGCTTCCACAGCCTGAACTACTCGATGTTCAACCTGGCCTACGGCTACGCGCGCAACAACATGAGCGCGTTCGTCGAGCTGCAGGAAGCCGAGTTCGCGGCGGCCGAGCGCGGCTTCACCGCGGTCAAGCACCAGCGCGAGGTCGGCACCGGCTACTTCGACGCGGTGACCACCACGATCGAGCGCGAGTCGTCGACCGCGGCCCTCAAGGGCTCGACCGAGGACGAGCAGTTCTTCGACGGCAAGACCGCGGCGAAGAAGGCCGCCTGAGTCCGGGGATCATTGACTGACGGGGCGTCTTCGCAGCACTGAAGCCGCCCTGCATGCGGGCCGCGTACCGGAGTGATCCGGTCCGCGGCCCGCGTGCTTTCAGGGTGCGCGCAGCGGTCCGCGCAGCACGCCTGCAAGCGCGCGGGATCGTCCACGCGGCCTAGACCCGGGCGCCGCGTTCTCGGCCGTTCGTCGAATGGCGCGGTGCGCGTGCGACATCGAAGATGGGACTCCATCCACCCCATCGGAGAGTCCCGCGATGAACCGCTCACACCACGCCATCCCGTCCTTCCGCGAGCGCGGGCAGGGCATGACCGAGTACCTGATCGTCGTCGCGCTGATTGCGGTCGCGGCCATCGGCACCTACACGCTCTTCGGCCAGACGCTGCGCCAGCAGACGGCGGGCCTCGCGCTCGAGGTGTCCGGCCAGGACAGCGGCAACGCGATCACCGGCGCGCAGGGCAATGCCACGGCGGCGCAGGGCGCCGCGGCCACCCGCAAGGGGCTGCAGAACTTCAACGCGGGCAACCACTGAGCCGCGCGTCGCGCCGCCGCCCGGGCCACCGCCATGTCGATCGCCAGCCTCCACGCCGCGCGGGCTGCCGCGTCGCCCGGCACGCGCCGTCGCCAGCGCGGCCAGGCGCTGGTCGTCGCGCTCGGGCTGCTGCTGGCCGGCGGCGCGATGCTGCATGCGATGTTCAGCGCGGGCCGGGTGGCGGCGGCCAAGCAGCGGCTGGTCGACACGGCCGATGCCGCCGCCTGGAGCACCGCGCTCTGGCGGGCGCGGGTGCTCAACTACCACGCGTACTCCAACCGCGCGATCCTCGCCAACGAAGTCGCCATCGCGCAGGCGGTGACGCTGCTGTCGTGGTCCAAGTACTTCGAGCAGCTCGCCCGCAACGCGGCCACCGTCGGCACGGTGATCCCGCCCGCCCGCGTGGTGCTCGAAGGCATCGCCGAGACCGCGACGCTGGCCCGCGAGGCCGCCGAGCTCGCGGCGACGCTGGAGATCGCCGCACGCGGCGCCGAGGGCGTCGGCTATCGCGCCATCCTGCAGGCGAGCCAGGAGATCCTGCAGCTGTCCACGCAGGGCTTCGGCGCGAGCATGGTCGCGGCCGAGGTGGCGCGCGCCAACGACCCGTCGTACTTCGCCTGGGTGCTGCCCGACCCGTCGCGCGAGTGGCTCGAGCTCACGCACCGGGCGGAGTCGGACGCCGAGCGGGGCCGCTTCGCGGACCTGGTTCGGGCCTCGCTCGATCCGTTCACCGCGGGGCCGCGCTCGGCGAACGTCGGGCTGCCGATCCCGTGCCTCGGCATTCCGGTGCTGCGCAAGCGGGGCGCGACGATGCTGTCGGCGGACCTCGAACGCTGGGAGGCCGTGGACACGCTGTCGGTCCACGTGAACCGGCCACGCGGGCTGCGCTGCCGCGACTCGGAGGTGCTGCCGCTTGGATGGGGCGCCGCCGAGGCCGGCACCGAGCTCGATGCGGTGACGGGCACCGAACGAGGCGTCGCGGACAACCCGTCGGCGAACGCACTCGCCGGGACCACGATGTCGAGCTTCCCGGTGTACTCGGGCATCGCGCGGGTGCGCGAGCTCGACTACGAGCGGCTCGCCGACCGCCGCTTCCCGTCGCCGGTGCTGGCTGTGCTCGCCCGCCAGCCGGGCGAGGCGGTCGCGACCTCGATGGCGCGCGGCCTGGCGGCAGGGCGCATGCTGCCGCCCGATGCCTCCGCGGGCGATGGCGCGCCGCACCTGTGGGCGCTGTCCGCGGCGCAGGTCTACTTCCGCCGGCCGGTCGACGCGCCCGCGCGCATCGAGTACGCGAGCCTCTTCAACCCGTACTGGCAGGCGCGGCTCGCGCCGCCCACCGCGGCCCATCGGGCCGTGGCACTCGGCTATGTGCGCTGAACCGCGTCGCGACCGCGCGCACGGCCAGGCGCTCGTCGAGCTGCTGGTCGCGCTGATCGCGCTGCTGCCGCTGTTCTTCGGGATGGCGTGGCTCGCGAAGGTGCTCGACCTGCAGCAGGCGACGATCGCCGGCGCGCGGGCGCTCGCCTTCGAATGCACGGTGCGGCTCGACGCGTGCCGGGATGCGGACGGCCATCCGGCGCTCGCCGTCGAGACCCGGCGCCGGTTCTTCGCCGCGCATCGCCTCGGGCTGCGCAGCGACGATGCGGCGGCAGGCGTGCCCGGAGCGGCCGAGCGCAACGCGATGTGGGTCGACCGCCGCGGCAACGCGCTGCTCGAGCGTTTCGAGGACGTGACGGTATCGGTCGGACCCGCGCGCTTCGACAGTCCGCTCGCCTTCGCCGCGGGGCAGGGCGCGGCGGACCTGGTGTCCCGGCTCGGCGGGCCGGGCCGATTCGGCCTGCAGCTCGATGGCGGTTTCGTCGAAGCCCGGGTCGATGCGGTCGTCTCGCGCAGCGCGCCCGCCGACGGCTGGGTGTCTCGCCTGATGAGCATGCCGCTGTCGCTCGGCGCACGCCTGACCGTGCTGACCGATGCCTGGAATGCCTCGGGGCCCTACGGCGAGGCCGCCGACAGCGTGGAGACCCGGGTGGCGGCCGGCGCCCGACTGCCCGTCGCGGACCCCTTGATCGATGCCGGCTGGCTCGGTGTGCGCGGGCTGCTGGCGGTCGCCGATTTCCTGCAGGTCGAGCCCTCGGCCTCGAGCCTGCGCTGGCACGAGGTCGACGTCGACCTGGTGCCACCGGACCGGCTGGGCGGGGGGGCCGCGCCCGCGGTGCCCGCCGAGCCCATGCCCGATCGACCCTGACGCGAGGAGCGAACGATGGATGCCCTGCCTGCCGATGTCCGACAGGAACTGGTGATGGCGGCCGCGGCGATCGACGGCCATGCGGTGACCACGCACCGGTTCCGCTCCGCCGCACCCCCGGGGCCGCTCGCCGACACCCTGCGCGAGCGCTGGCGGGCGGAGGGGCGGGTGGTCGTCGAATCGCGCAGCGGCGACTGGACGGTGCTCTCGGTGCGCGGCGCCGACAGCGTGCGAACCCTCCAGCTGAGGCCGACCGCGGGCGGTACCGAGGGGCTCGTCTCGACCTGGCGCCGGGCGGCCTCCAACGAAGCGGTGGCCGCGACCGATGGCGCTGCGCCCGGGATGCCGTTCGCCCGCTGGCTGCCGGAAGACGCCCGCGTGATCAGGCAGGTCCGCCATCAAGACCCGGGGCGCGACGCGGCGACGGTGGTGGCGCTGGTCGCGGGCGCGCCGGGCGACGCCGCGGCCCGACTGCGCCGGGAGGCCGCCGTCTCCGGATTCGTCGCCGATCCCGCGCTCGCCGGCCCGGCCGGCCGGGCCGCCTGGTACCGCGGCGGCCCGCAGGCCGGCGGCGAGGCGCTGGCCTTCCGGCGCGGTGGCGAGGAGGTGGTGGCGACGGTCGCGATGCACGAACGCGGCACCGCGCTCGTCCTGCACTGGGGCACGCCGCGATGAGCCCGGCACGCGCCCGTCTCGGCGGCCAGGCCGCCGTCGACTACCTGCTGGTGCTCGCGCTGGTCGCCCTGGCGCTGAGCCTCGGTGCCGACAGCCCGGTGCATCGTCTCGTCGAGGCGATCGCCGATCACTACCGCCGCTTCACCTGGTCGATCTCGCTGCCATGATCCCTCGTCTGTCGGACATCGCCCGGCGCCTCCGGGAGGCCGTGAAGGCGCACCGCATCGCGCTGCTGGCCCTGGGCGCGGTTGCCTTCGGCGCCTTCGCCGTCGTCGGGGCGCGCCACTACATCGCGGACCGCCTCGCGCTCGAGAAGGCGAGGCTGCAGCCCCGCCACGAGATGCTCGAGGTCGTGGTCGCCCGGCGCGACCTGCGTCGGGGCGAGCCCGTCGGGCCGGAGACGATGGCGGTGCGCTCGATGCCTCGCGAGTTCACGCCCGGCGGCGCGGTGGTGCCGGCGCGCTTCGATGTCCTGGTCGGCGCGCGCCTCCTGGTGCCGATGCGCGCCGGCGAGCCCCTGCTGCCCGCGTCGGTGGCCACTGCCGAGACCGCCTCGATCTCCAGCCGGGTTCGCCCGGGCATCCGTGCGATGACGATCTCGGTCGACGAGGTGAATTCGCTGTCCGGGATGCTGCAGCCCGGTGACCGGATCGACCTGCTGCTGTCAGTGCGTCCGGCCGCCGCGGGCGGGATGCCGCAGCCGGAGGTCACCCGCACGGTGATGCAGGGCATCGTCGTGCTCGCCACCGGGCGGCAGTCACGCGCGGGCGGGGGCGACGACGCGCTGCCGGGCCGCCCGTTCACCGCGATCACCGTCGAGGTCGACCCGGCGCAGGCGCAGAAGCTCGTCGTGGCCCAGCGCAGCGGCAAGCTGACCGCGGTGCTGCGCAATCCGGACGACCTCGGCACGGTGGGCGAGACGCGCCTGGACGTGAACACGCTGCTCGGCCTGCCGCCCCCACCGGTCCCGCAGGTGCTGCCCGCACCGAAGGCCCAGGCGCCCGGGGTCGAAGTGATCGTCGGCGGACGCGGACAGGCGCCGGCGCAGTCGGGGACGGGCGGGCCAGCGTCCCTGGCCGCGCCGCAGGGCGGCGCGGCCACCGGCAGCGCCACGGCCGCGCCGATACCGTCCCCGCAGACCGAAGCCGCCGCGCCCGCGGCCTCGGCGCCGGCGCGCGTCGACGAGGCCGTCCGCGGCCTGCTCGACGGCCAGGGGTCCGCACCGCCCCAGCCGGCCGTCGTGCCGCTGTATCGATGAACCCCTTGCGTTCCCACCGACCGACCTCTGCCATCGCCATGACGCACCGACCCGTCCCGTTCCTCGTGCGCCGGCTCGCCGGCCTCGGTGCCGCCGCCGCCGCAGCGCTCGGCCTCTTCGCCGCCGCATCGCTCGGCGACTTCGCCACCTCGGTCGCGCTCGCCCAGGCCCCGGAGCGACCGGACCCGATCACGCTCTACGTCGGCGAGGCCCATGTCATCAACGAGCCGGGCGTGCGGCGCATCGCCGTGGGCAACGGCAAGGTGCTGCAGGCGACCGCGCTCGACGACCGGCAGGTGCTCGTGCTGCCCGAGGCGCCGGGGCAGAGCACGCTGCTCTTGTGGGGACGCAGCGGGCCGGAGCGCAGCTACGTCTTCAACGTGCTGCCGGCGGACACCGGACGGCTGCTCGCGGAAGTGCGGGCCATGCTCGGCGACGCGCGCCGGGTGAGTGCGCGCGTCGTCGGCGACAAGATCCTGGTCGAAGGCGCCGAGGTGTCCGAGGAGGTCTCCGCGCGGATCGCAGAGATTGCGCGGCGCTATCCGCAGGTGGTCAACCTGCTGCCCAAGGTCGGCCAGGAGCGGATGATCGCGATGGACGTGAAGTTCATCGAGATCCGCCGCGAAATGCTCGAGAACATCGGCGTGAAGTGGGGCGCGTCGATGCAGGGGCCGAGCTTCCAGGTGATCGGCGACGTGCAGCGCAGCAGCGCGCTGCGGCCCGGGGGCGCCGCGCAGGCGTCGGGGCTGCAGATCGCGCCGCGCATCTCGCCCTTCGCCACCAGCCTGTCGATCGCGTCCTCGCTCGGCTCGATGATCAACCTGCTGGTGCAGAACGGCGATGCGGTGATCCTCGCCGAGCCGAGGCTCTCCTGCCGATCCGGAGGCAGCGCGCGCTTCGTCGCGGGCGGCGAGTTGCCGATCCCGGTGGCGGGCGCGCTCGGGACCTCCTCGGTCGGGTTCAAGGAGTACGGCATCAA
>JAIYAG010000053.1 GCA_027489195.1 Burkholderiales bacterium
GGAACTGCAGGTCCGCGCCGCCGCCGTGGATGTCGAAGGTGTTCCCGAGCAGGGCCGAGGACATCGCCGAGCACTCGATGTGCCAGCCCGGACGGCCGGCGCCCCAGGGCGAGGGCCACTTCGCCTCGGCGGGCTCGTCGGGCTTGGCGGCCTTCCAGAGCACGAAGTCGAGCGGGTCCTGCTTGCCGTCGCCGACCGCCACGCGCTCGCCGGCCCGCAGTTCGTCGAGCGACTTGCCCGAGAGCTTGCCGTAGCCCTCGAAGCGGCGCACCGCGAAGTCGACGTCGCCGTCCGGCGTCGCGTAGGCCAGGCCCTTCTTCTCGAGCAGGCCGATGATGTCGAGCATCTGCGGCACGAAGTCGGTGGCGCGCGGCTCGTGGTCGGGCCGCAGCACGCCGAGCGCGTCGAGGTCCTCGTGCATCGCGGCGATGAAGCGGCCGGTGAGCGCGCCGATGGTCTCGCCGTTCTGGACCGCACGACGGATGATATTGTCGTCGATGTCGGTGATGTTGCGGACGTAGGTGAGCCCGTAGCCGCTGGCCCGCAGCCACCGCGCGACCAGGTCGAACACCAGCATCATCCGGGCGTGCCCGATGTGGCAGTAGTCGTAGACGGTGATGCCGCAGACGTACATCCGCACCCGGCCAGGCTCGAGCGGGGTGAAGTCTTCCTTGCGGCGCGTCAGCGTGTTGTGGATGCGGAGCATGCGGGCAGCGGGGGGAAGCGCCGGTCTGGGGGCGAGGAGCCGGGGCCGGGTTGCTAGAATGGCCGGATGAAATCGGCTCTACAGGTGGCCCTCGCAGCGTCCGCGGCGAACCGGTCGAGTATAGCAGCGCGACCGCGGGCCCTCCGGAGGCGCGGCGCACGGCGTCTGGCGGCCGTTGCGATGGCGTTCGCGGCGGCGGGCGCCTGGGCGCAGGGGGTCGGCCTGAGCGGCCCGGCGCTCGCGCCCGGGACCTCGAACCCGATGGGCGCGCCCGAGCCGGTCCGCCCGACCATCACCACGCCGTACGACGGCGCGATCGCGGCCTACCGCGCCGGCCGCGTCGACGAGGCGCTGGGCGTCACCGACGAGGCGCTGAAGACCGACCCGCGCAACGCGCAGCTGCGCTTCCTGCGCGGCGTGATCCTCGCCGAGCGCGGACGCACCGACGAGGCCGTGACGATGTTCCGCGGCATGACCGAGGACTTCCCCGAGCTGCCCGAGCCATACAACAACCTCGCCGTGATCCACGCCGGGCGCGGCGAGTGGGAGGCCGCGCGCCAGGCGCTCGAGCAGTCGGTGCGCGCGGTGCCCACTTACGCGCTCGCGCACGAGAACCTCGGCGACATCCATCTCCAGCTCGCCGCCCGCGCCTACGAGCAGGCCGGACGGCTGGACGCCCGCAACCAGTCCACCCGCAGCAAGCTGGCACTCGCGCGCGAGCTGATCGGCCGCGTGCAGGCCGTCCCCCCCGATTCCCGCAACCCGCGCCCCGGTGCGCAACCCCCACCTCAGGTGACCCCACGATGAACAAGTCCCTCCCGCTGATCGGCGCCCTGCTCCTCTCGCTCTCGGCGGTGCCCGAGGGCGCCTCGGCGCAGGCCAACCCGCAGGTGCTCATCAAGACCTCGAAAGGCGAGATCGTCGTCGAGCTGTACCCGGCCAAGGCGCCGGCGACCGTCGAGAACTTCCTGAAGTACGTCGACTCGAAGCACTACGACGGCACGATCTTCCACCGCGTCATCGGCAACTTCATGATCCAGGGCGGTGGCTTCACCCCCGACATGAAGCAGAAGCCGACCAATGCGCCGATCAAGCTCGAGTCGCAGAACGGCCTGAAGAACGACACCGGCTGGCTGGCGATGGCGCGCACCTCGGTGCCCGACTCGGCCACCTCGCAGTTCTTCATCAACGTCGTCGACAACGCGATGCTCAACCACCCGCAGCCCGATGGCCACGGCTACGCGGTGTTCGGCAAGGTGGTCCAGGGCATGGACACCGTCACCGCGATCAAGTCGGTGAAGACGACCTCCACCGGCATGCATCGCGACGTGCCCGCCGAGCAGGTGGTCATCCAGTCGGTGACCCGGGTCGGCGCGAAGTAAGCGTCAGGCGGCCGTCGCGATGCTGCGGATCCCTCGCGACGAGCCGGTGCTGCTGGCGTCGGACATGCACCTCGCGCCGGAGGCGCCCCGCACTGCGGCGCGCTTCCTGGCCGCGCTGCGCCGGCACGGACCGGACGCGGCGCATGTGGTGCTGCTCGGCGACCTGTTCGAGCTGTGGGTCGGCGACGACGGGGCGGATGCACTGGCCGCCGAACTCGCCGGCGTGCTGTCGGGCCTGGCCACCGGCGGGGCGCAGGTCTGGCTGATGCGCGGCAACCGCGACTTCCTGCTCGACGCGCCGCTGCCCGATGGCGCGGTGACGCCGTACTCGCGGCGCTGCGGCGCGACGCTGCTCACCGACCCGACCCCGATCGAGCTGCACGGCGTGCCGGCCCTGCTCGCACACGGCGACGCGCTCTGCACCGACGACCTCGTCTACCAGCAGTGGCGCAGCACCTGCCGCGATCCGGCCTGGCAGCGGGCGTTCCTCGCGCGGCCGCTCGCCGAGCGCTTCGCGATCGGGCGGGCCGTGCGCGAGACCAGCGAGGCCGGCAAGCGCGAGAAGCCCGGCGCGCTGATGGACGTCAACCCCGCGGCGGTCGAGGCTGCGATGCGCGATGCCGGCGCCCGCCTGCTGGTGCACGGCCACACGCATCGGCCCGCCGTGCACCACTGGGGCGACGGCGACACGGCGCGCACGCGCGTCGTGCTGACGGACTGGCACTCGGACGGCGATTCGAACGGGGACCGGGAAGGCGACACCGCACGCGGCGCGATGCTGCTGTGGCGCGACGGCGAACCGGTGGCGCTGCCGCCGGCCTGAGCCGGGGGCCTAGTCCACCAGCCGGCTCAGTCGCCCTGCATCGAGCGGCGAACCGTCGCAGCCCTGCGGGCGTGCGCCGCCCAGCCGCTCGAGCGCGGCGGTCAGCTGATCGATCCGGCGGTCCTGTTCGGCCACGTGGTCGATCAGCTGGTGCAGCGCGACCGACAGCGGGTCATCCGCCCCCTGGGTGACCGCGTAGGCGGAAAAGCCCATCTTCTCGGCCTGCGCCTCGCGGCGCGCATCGACGTCGTCGCCCAGGATCCGCGCCGGGATGCCCACCGCGGTGGCGCCCGGCGGCACGGTCTTGAGCACCACCGAGTTGGACCCGACGCGGGCGCGGGTGCCGACGGTGAAGCCGCCGAGCACCTTGGCGCCGGCGCCGATCACCACGCCCGCCTCGAGCGTCGGATGGCGCTTGGCGCCCCGCGTGAGCGAGGTGCCGCCGAGGGTCACGCCCTGGTAGATCGTGCAGTCGTCGCCGACCTCGGCGGTCTCGCCGATGACCACGCCCATGCCATGGTCGATGAAGACGCGCCGGCCGATCTGCGCGCCGGGATGGATCTCGATGCCGGTCAGCATCCGCCCGAGGTGCGACACCAGCCGCGCGGCGGTGTGGAGCCCCGCCCGCCGCACCGCCTTGGCGACGCGGTGGATCGCGAGCGCATGCACGCCCGGATAGGCCAGCAGCACCTCGAGCGAGGTGCGGGCGGCCGGATCGCGCTCGCGAACCGTGGCGATGTCTTCCTTGATCCGCTCGAACATGGCGTCGGCCCCGGGGTCTGAACGCGGATTCTAGCCGCGACTCGGCGACCCTGCAGGCGACGCGCCGCTCGGGCCCGGCGGCTCAGCCGGCATCCGGGACGTGCAGGTCGCCGGACAGCAGGCGGCGCGCCCCGTGCGACAGCAGGCAGCGTTCGACCCGCCAGCGCGGCGCGCCGTCGGCGGCGGGCCGGTTCGAGACGTCGGCGCCGGCGGCCAGCGTGCCGGTCGGATGCCCGATCCGCACCGGCACGCCCGGCAGCGTGCGGGCGACCTCGGCCACCA
>JAIYAG010000417.1 GCA_027489195.1 Burkholderiales bacterium
CATCCCGTTCCACCCGTACTACACGGTGCACGACATCCTCGGGGTGTCGGTGTTCCTGATGATCTTCTCGGCGGTGGTGTTCCTCGCCCCCGAGATGGGCGGCTACTTCCTGGAGTTCAACAACTTCATCCCGGCCGACCCGCTCAAGACCCCGGCGCACATCGCACCGGTCTGGTACTTCACGCCGTACTACTCCATCCTGCGGGCCATCACCGGCGAGTTCCTGACCTGGGGCCTGACGCCGTTCCTGCTGGTCTACCTCGCCATCGTCTGGATGAGCGGCACGAAAGCCCTGTCCAAGCTGATCGCCACGGCGGCGGTGGGCGCGATGATCGTCGGCTTCTTCCTCTTCGACGCGAAGTTCTGGGGCGTGGTCGCCATGGGCGCCTCGGTGATGATCTTCTTCGCGCTGCCCTGGATCGCCAACAGCCCGGTCAAGTCGATCCGCTACCGGCCCGACTGGCACAAGCTGGTCTACGCGGTGTTCGTGGTGAACTTCGTGGTCCTCGGCTACTTCGGGGTGCAGGCGCCGTCGGCGATCGGCGAGCGGATCTCGCAGGTCGGCACGCTGCTGTACTTCGGGTTCTTCCTGTTCATGCCCTGGTGGAGCGCGATGGGCGAGCCCAAGCCGGTGCCCGAGCGAATCACCTTCGCCCCGCACTGAGCCGAGCCCCGACCGCACAGGACCTTCCGCCATGACCCACTGGATCTCCCGAATCGTCGCCCGGCTCGCGCCGGCGCTGGCTGCGGCCGCGCTGGCTCTGGCGCCCCTCGCCTCGCAGGCGGCCGGCGGCGGCTACCCGCTCGACCGCTTCCCGACCACGAAGCTGACCGACCAGGCCGGCCTGCAGAACGGCGCCAAGCTGTTCACCAACTACTGCCTCGGCTGCCACAGCGCGAGCCTGATGCGCTACAACCGGCTGACCGACCTCGGGCTGACCGAGGCGCAGATCCGCGACAACCTGATGTTCACCGGCGCCCGGGTGGGTGATCCGATGAAGATCGCGATGGCGCCGTCGGATGCCAAGGAGTGGTTCGGGGCGCTGCCGCCCGACCTGTCGCTGAGCGCTCGCGCCCGCTCGTCGCACGACGGCACCGGCTCGGACTGGCTGTACACCTACCTGCGCAGCTACTACCGCGATTCGACCCGGGCCACCGGCTGGAACAACGCGGTGTTCCCGAACGTCGGCATGCCGCACGTCCTCTTCGAGATGCAGGGCACGCGCGGCGTGACCATCGAGGAGATCAAGGCCGACAAGGGCGAGAGCGGCAAGGGTCACGGCTTCACCAAGACCGTCATCAGCTTCGATGTGAACGGCCAGCGCACCGAGAAGGTCGAGAAGATCGAGTCGGGCCATCCGCACGAGGGCAGTACCGTCAAGCTGACGCCGGCCGTCGGCGGCAAGCTGACGCAGGCGCAGTACGACGAGCAGATCGCCGACCTGGTCGCGTTCCTGACCTACGTGTCGGACCCGTCGGCCAAGACGCGGACCCGGCTGGGCACGTGGGTGCTGCTGTTCCTCGCCTGCTTCACCGTGCTGGCCTGGTGGCTGAACCGCGAGTACTGGAAAGACATCAAGTAGCGCCACCGCGCACCGTCACGCAGGGTGAGCCGCATGCGGCTCACCCTTTACGTTTTTTGGATACCCTGCCGCGCTGACCCGCGGCGCGACGACCGGACCCCCCGTCCGGTACTGAGGAGCGAAGCCCATGATGGTCCTGTATTCGGGCACCACCTGCCCATTCAGCCAACGCTGCCGCTTCGTGCTGTTCGAGAAGGGCATGGACTTCGAGATCCGCGACGTGGATCTCTACAACAAGCCCGAAGACATCTCGATCATGAATCCGTACGGCCAGGTTCCGATCCTGGTCGAGCGGGACCTGATCCTGTACGAATCGAACATCATCAACGAGTACATCGACGAGCGCTTCCCGCATCCGCAGCTGATGCCGGCGGACCCGGTGATGCGGGCGCGTGCGCGGCTGTTCCTGTTCAACTTCGAGCGCGAGCTGTTCGTCCACGTGCAGCAGCTCGAGCGTCGGGACCACACCAAGGACAGCTCCAAGCTGATGGAGCGCGCGCGCCAGCAGATCCGCGACCGCCTGACGCAGCTCACGCCGATCTTCATGAAGAACAAGTTCATGCTCGGCGAGGACTTCTCGATGCTCGACGTCGCGATCGCGCCGCTGCTCTGGCGCCTGGACCACTACGCGATCGAGATGCCCAAGACCGCGGCGCCGCTGATGAAGTACGCCGAGCGGATCTTCTCGCGCCCGGCCTACATCGAGGCGCTGACGCCCTCCGAGAAGGTGATGCGCCGCTGACGCGGCGCAGGAGCGCGCGATGGCCGAGACCTCGACGAAGCCCTACCTGATCCGCGCGATCTACGAGTGGTGCAACGACAACGGCTACACGCCTTACCTGGCGGTGGCCGTCGACGAGCGCACGCAGGTGCCGCGCGAGCACGTGAAGGCCGGCGAGATCGTGCTGAACGTCTCGCCGATGGCGACCAACCGGCTGTCGCTGGGCAACGACGTGATCGCCTTCCAGGCTCGCTTCGGCGGGGCCGCGCGCGAGCTGTCGATCCCGATCGAGAACGTCTCGGCGATCTACGCGCGCGAGAACGGCCACGGCATGGCGTTCGACGTGCCCAAGGCGATGGCGGTCAGCGAGACCGACGAGGCCCGGCCGGCGCCGGGACCCGCGCCCGCGCCGAGGCCGCTCGCGCTGGCGCCCGCGCTGGCGCCGGTGCTCGACCTCGGGGCGCCGCCCGGGCCCGCCACGGGTGCCGTCGAGGGGGCGAGCGACCGGCCGGATCCCGACGCCCCGCCGCCCGACGGTCCTACGCCGGACGGTGGCGCGCCGAAGCCCGGCCGCCCGCGCCTCACCCGGATCAAGTAGCGTCCCGCAGCCGGCACGGTGCCGGCCTAGAATGCGTGACACGCAGACATGCCCTTGTAGCTCAGCTGGTAGAGCAGCGGTTTTGTAAACCGAAGGTCGCGGGTTCGAATCCTGCCGGGGGCACCACTACCGCAGCGTCCCGTCGCCCGGGCGGGCGCCGCGGCCGTCCGATGCAGGCATGCCGATGAACACTCCGTCCTCGACGCGCGCTCCGGCAGCAGGGTCCAGGGCCGTCCTGCGCCGCGGCCTGCTGGCCCTGATGGCGGCCGGCCTCGCGGCCTGCGCGTCCGCGCCCGTGATGCGCAGCGAGGTCGTGCGGTTCCACGCATGGCAGCCCGCCGAGCCGATGAGCTTCGCGATCCGCACCGCGGCGCCCGCCAGCGGAACCCTCGAGCACCGCAGCTACGAGGGGCTGCTGCGCCAACGGCTGCTCGCGCTCGGGTTCGTCGAGGCGCCGGCGGCCGTCGCACGCTTCCAGGTCGACTTCGCCTATGTCGCGAGCAGCGAGGTCCGCCGCTACACCGACAGCTACTGGCCGATGGCCATGCCGGGATACGGGTTCGGGCCGGGGCCCTGGCTCGCACGCCCGGGGTCGCCGTACTGGCGCTACGACCCGCTGTGGGGGATGCCGCCGATGCCGGTGGTCCGTGACGAGACGGTGGTCAGGCACGAGCTGCGCGTCGACCTGTTCGACGTCCGCGCCGAAGCGCCGCCGGGGCGCAAGGTCTGGGAGTCGCGGGCTGCGGCGTATGCGCCGACCGAGTCGCTGCCCCGGCTGATGCCGGGGCTGGCGACGGCGGTGTTCTCGGCGTTTCCGGGGGAGAGCGGTTCGACCGTTCGGGTCGACGTCCCCCTGCCGGAGGCGGCGCGCTGATGCGCGACGCCGGTCTCCCGCGCGGTGCGACGAACCTGGCGGTCAGGTGCGTCGCGCCGCGCGGGCCCTGCGATCAGGTGCGCGGCAGTCGGTTCTGCAGCTCGGCGCGCTCGCGCAGCCGGGCGGCCAGGTCGTCGAGGCGCTCGGTCATCTGCTTGGCCGAGGCGACCATCGCGAGCAGCGACAGGCGGGCACGTTCCGCGTCGCTCTTGCCCTCGAGCTGGGCCTCGAGCCGTTCGAGCATCGCCTTGGCGGCGGGGGCATGGTTGCCGCCGCGCGCCACCTCGATCGCGAGCAGCGCACGGCGGCGGGCCTCGAAGGCCTCCGGGTCACGCTGGTGCAGGGTCGACCATTCGTCGAAGTCGAACTCGGGTGCCGCGTTGAACTTGATCATCTCGCTCTCCGTTCGTCGGCTCGGGGCCGCCGTCTGAATTGGATTCTCCGCCGTTCGTCGCCCGCCCGACGTGAACTCTTGCACGTATCATCGCCGCTGAGCCTCAGGACCGTATGCACGCCCCCGCCCGAAAGCCCGTGTTCTCATGGAAACGCCTGCCGGTCAACGACCGGCGGCCGGTGCTGCGCCTCGCCTCGGGCGGGCGCCGCTGGGACGTGCGCCTGGTCGGCCTGATGAGCCGCTCCCGGTTCCTGGTGGGGCATCCCGCCGACGACGGGCGCCTGATCTTCGTGAAGGAGGGCGAGGCCTTCAACGTGTCGACCTTCGACGGGGCGGTGATCAGCGCCTTCGACAGCACGGTCCTGCGGGTGGTGCTGGGCGAGGCGCCCGGCCTGGAGCTGTCGCTGCCCGCGCTCGAGCAGCGTCGGCGCGAGACGGTGCGCAGCGTGCGGCGCGCGCTGGTCACGTTGCCGTGCTCGCTGCGCTACGGCAGCTCCGAGAACGCGCTGCGGGCGGGCTTCACCGGCGACCTGAGCGAGCAGGGTGCGCAGGTCGCCATCGAGCGGCCGCTGCCGGCCGGCATCGACACGATCGACCTGTCGGTGCGCATCCAGCTGTACGGCGAACCGGTCACGGTCCAGGTCAAGGCGATCATCCGCTCGTCGGCGCCCGACCCGCGGCCCGACGTCGAGGCGACCCTGCTCGGCCTGCAGTTCGTCGAGGTGGACCCCACGCTGCGGCTGTCGCTCAGCCTCTACGTGCGCGAGCGGCTGCTCGCCGAAGCCGACGACGTGTTCGCGACGGTGCGCTGACTCAGGCGTCGCGGCGCAGCAGCATCGCCGACACGAACGAGCTGATGACGCTGTAGAGCAGCGCCGCGAGCACCGCCCACCAGAAGCCCGTGACCGTGAAGCCGTCGAGCATCCGTGCGACGAGCCAGAACGTCAGCCCGTTGATGACGAACAGGAACAGCCCGAGGGTCAGGACGGTGATCGGCAGGGTCAGCAGGACCAGCACGGGTCGCACGATGGCGTTGAGCAGGCCGAGGACCAGCGCCACCAGCAGCGCAGTCCAGAAATCCTTGACCTGGACCGCGGGCACCAGATAAGGCAGCAGCAGCAGCACGCCGGCGTTGATCGCCCATCCCAGCAGCAGTCTCATCGCGGTGCTCCTCGGGCGGTGCGCGCCGGCGTCACTGGATCGGCGTCACTTGACCAGCGTCACCGGCACCTCGGCGAGCGAGGCGACGCGCTGGGCGACCGAGCCGATCAGCAGGTCCTTGAGGGCGGTGCGTCCCTTCGAGCCGAGCACGATCAGGTCGGAGCCCTCGTCGGCAGCGGCCTTCGCGATCGACTGCGCGACCTGGCCGCGCAGGGCCCGGGTCTTGAACGGCAGCTTCGACTTCTCGGCGGCCGCGACCGCATCGGCGAGCTCGCCGCTCGCCAGGTCGGCGAGGTAGCCGCGGACCGCCTCCTTGCCGACGAACTGGCTCGCACCGCGCAGCGCGACGTCGTCGTGCGCGTTGACCAGCAGCAGTTCGGAGGGCTCGGACAGCTTCGCGCAGAGCTTGATCGCGTACTTGAGCGCGCGCAGCGAGTTCTTCGAGCCGTCGATCGCGACGAGGATCTTCATCGGGGCGGGCCTCCGCGGTGATCAGGGGGAATCGGTCGATTATTGCACGGGGTCGCGAGGCGGCCGCGTGCGCGCGCCCGGGTCGTCCTGCGGGTCGTCCGGTGCGTCGTCCTGGGGGGCGTCCGGTGCGTCGACCTGCGCGTCGTCCGGTGCGTCGTCCGGTGCGTCGGCGCCTCGCGGATCGTCCGTCACTTCGCCGGACGCCGTGTCCGGCACCTCGAGTGTGCCTTCGCCGGACGCGCCGGGCGACGGTCCGCGCCCAGCCCGGGGCGCTGCCGGACCCAGGGCGTCGCGCAGGTCGCGCAGCATCCGGCGGGCGAGGCGCCGGGGCTCGCCGGCGCTGGCCGGCGCGAAGGCGTGCCAGCCGTCGATCAGCGCCAGGGCCCTGACGGCGGCCTCGTCGGGCACGCCCGGTCGCGACAGCGCGCCCGCCGCCACCTCGCGCGACGCGGCGAAGTCCTGCCCGGTGCCGAGCCGCTCCTGCCAGCGCGCCAGCAGCGACTGCGCACGCTCGACCCCGGTGCCGCGCGGCAGGGCCTGCGCGGCGAAGTCCAGCGCATACCGCAGGGTCTTCACGGCGAGGCGGGTCCGGTGCCAGCCCTCGGCGTCATGGGCCCGACGGGCGCGGCGGCGCACGCGGGCGAGCAGCGCGTGCAGGCGCACCGCCGCGAACGTGCCGAACGCGCCCGGGTCGGTCCGGTCGGCGAGCGTCTCGGTCATCGCGAGCGTGCGCAGCACGAAGCGGGTCGTCGTCGGGCCGGCGAGCAGGCGTCGCAGGTCCATGCGTGCGGCCTCGCGCGCATCGACGACGCTGCGCGACAGCGTCTCGATCGCGGCGTCGCCCCGGAAGCGCTCGCGCAGCGTGCGCAGTGCGCCGGTCTCGAAGACATCGAGGTCGCGGACGCGGCCGGCGGTGTCCGCGATCGCCTTCGCGCCCGCGTCGATCTCGAGCCAGCGCTCGTCCTGCTCGCGCAGCCCCGCGAAGCGCAGGGCCGCTCGCAGCCGGCGCAGCGCGACGCGCAGCTGATGCGGCCCTTCGGGGTCGTTGGAGGCGAGGATGGGCTCGAGGTTCGCGCAGGCATGCGAGACGCAGGCGCGCAGCACCGAGGCGAGCGCGAGCGCGGTGAGCGTGCCGGCGTCCGGCGTGACCGCGGCAGCCTTCACCGGCGGCGGCGCGAGCGGCAGCCGCGCGGCCAGCCGCAGCCCGCGCTCGTTCTTGGTCGGCATCAGCAGGCAGGCCTGCTC
>JAIYAG010000436.1 GCA_027489195.1 Burkholderiales bacterium
CGCGGCGCGGTGGCGGGGTCCACACCGCCGCTGAGCAGCAGCACCGGGCTTTGCGCCTTGGGCATCTCGTAGAAGGCGGGCGGCACCTCGCCGCGTGGCCAGTCGCGGCAGACCCGGGCGTAGAAGGCGGCCGGCCCGCTCAGGGCCGCCGCGTCCCGGGTCGCGAGCCGCGGATAGTCCTCGCTGCAAATCACCGAGAAATGCATGCCCGTCGAGAGCTGGCCGCCGCGTCCGCCCGACATGCCGCTGGCCGAGGAGATGGTCTCCGGCACGCTGATCACGTTCGAGGAAGAGCAGACGATGGAACAGGCAGTCATTTCCGGCATCGCGTTCGCGCGCGACGAGGCCAAGATCACCGTGATGAACGTGCCCGACCGTCCGGGCGTCGCCTACCAGATCCTGGGGCCGGTGGCCGAGGCGAACGTCGACGTCGACATGATCATCCAGAACCAGAGCGTGAACGGGATGACCGACTTCTCGTTCACGGTGTCGCGTGCCGAGTACCAGAAGGCGCTGGAGGTCCTCGGCGGCAGCGTCAGGCCGAAGCTCGGGGCGGGCGACATCGTCGGCGACCCGAAGATCGCGAAGGTCTCGGTCGTGGGCATCGGCATGCGCTCGCACGTCGGCATCGCGAGCCGGATGTTCCGCACGCTGTCGGAGGAGGGGATCAACATCCAGATGATCTCGACGAGCGAGATCAAGATCTCGGTGGTGATCGAGGACAAGTACCTCGAGCTCGCGGTGCGCGCGCTGCACAAGGCGTTCGACCCGGAGCAGCCGGTCGGCTGAACGCGCCGGTCGGTGTGGCCGACGGGGTCGGCAGCGCCGGGGCCCGTGTTACCATCGCGGCTGAACGGAGACGTGACCGAGAGGCCGAAGGTGCTCCCCTGCTAAGGGAGTATGTGCCAAAAGCGCATCGAGGGTTCGAATCCCTCCGTCTCCGCCAACGAAGAGGCCGCCGCAAGGCGGCTTTTTTGTGTGCGCCGCCGCGAGCGCCGGCGTGTGCTCAGCCTGTACAGTTGAATTCTCGACGAGGAGGACACCATGCCCAAGGGCGAACAGCGCAGCAACAAGATGACGAAGAAGCCGAAGAAGGACACCGCGCCGCTCAAGGAGGTGTCCGCCGTCTCGTCGCGGCCGACGCCGCCGACCACGCTCGTGATGCCCAAGGGCAAGCTGAAGAACAAGCCGGCCTGACCGGAACGGGCCGCGTGCCGGCCCGCTCCATGTACGCCCGCGGTCCGACGGGCCGCCTCCACGACCGAACGGACCGCCGCCGTCCATGACCTCGCGCCTGCCTCGCAAGCCCGTCCTGGCGGTGCTCGCCGTGGCGGTCATCGTCCTCGCTGCAGTCGCCGCGGTGTTCGCGTGGCGAACCGCTGCCCCGGGCGCCGGCCCCGCCGAGACCGCGGCGCCCGGCACTGCCGCCGCGTTCGATCTCGCCGACTGCAGGCCGCGCCTGTTCGACGGCTCGCCTGCGGTCGCGGTGATGTTCACGCGCCCGCTCGGGCGCTCGCAGGACTGGGCGAAGCTCGTCCAGGCCACCGAGGGCGAGGAGGCCGCGGGGGCGACGCCGGTGCCCTCGCGCTGGGTGCTCGGCGACAACCCGCGCGTGCTGTACCTGCCCAACGCCACGCCCGAGCGCACCTACCGCGTGCGCATCGGCGCGGGCCTGGCCGCCGCCGACGGCGCGACCCTGCCCGTCGCCCAGACCTGCTCGGTCAAGAGCGAGGCGATGCCCGAGGCCTTCCACTTCGCCAGCCGCGGCGTGGTGCTGCCCGCCGGCCAGAACGGCGGCCTGCCGGTGGTGACGGTCAACGTGCCCGAGGTCGACGTGCAGTTCCTGAGGGTGCGGCCGGACGCCTGGGCGGCCTTCCTGCAGCAGGTCGGCGGCCGGCGCGAGCGCGGTGCCGACGGGGAGGGCGAGTCCGAGGATCCGAACGGCGAGCCCTACGGCGACTCCCGGCTCAAGGGACGGGTGGGGGTGGACGCGCTCGAGCAGCTGCGGGCCAGCGCCGACCTGGTCCATGCGGGCCGCTTCGCGACCGACCCGCGGCCGAACCGGCGCACGGTCAGCTTCCTGCAGGTCGAGAAGATCGATGCGCTCAAGGAGCCGGGGCTGTACGTCGCGGTGATGAATCCGCCGGGGCGCTTCGCCTACGACTATCAGGTCACGCATTTCCACGTCACCGACATCGGGCTGCACGCGCGACGCCGCAGCGCGCAGACCGACGTGTTCGCGACCTCGCTGAAGACCGGGACCGCGCTGCGCGATGTCGAGGTCTCTGCGATCGACGCGGCCGGCAAGCCGCTCGCGCAGGCCCGCACCGATGGCCAGGGCCGGGCCACCTTCGCCGGGGGCCTGGACAAGGCGCGTGCGATCGTCGCTCGCCAGGGCCGGCAGCTGTCGCTGCTCGGTCTGCGCGATCCGGCGCTCGACCTGTCCGAGTACGACGTCGGCGGGCATCCGTCGCGCGGACAGAAGCTGTTCGTGTGGGCTGGCCGCGACCTGTACCGCCCCGGCGAGACCTTCGTCGCCTCGGTGCTCGCGCGCGATCCGGACGGGCGGCTGCCATCGGCACCGAGCGCCGGGTCCGGCGCTGCCGGCTCCGCCCCGGCTGCCCCCGCCGCCGCCCCGGCCGCCTCCGTATCCCCGCCGCTGACGCTGACCGTGAAGCGCGACGGCGACGTCGCCCAGACGCGGCTGGTGCGCGCCCATTCGAGCGGTGCCGGCTACTACCAGCAGCCCATCGTGCTGCCGTCGGATGCGCCCACCGGGCGCTGGCTGCTCGAGGCCCGGACCGATCCGGGCTCGAAGCAGCCGATCGCGCAGTGGCCGTTCCAGGTCGAGGAGTTCCTGCCCGAGCGGATGAAGCTCGACCTCGCCGCGCCCGCGGCGGCCCTCGCCGGGGACGCGCCGCTGGCGGTCGCGGTCCGGGGCGACTACCTGTACGGCGCGCCCGCCGCCGGCAACCGCCTGCTGGGCAGCGTGTCCACGGAACGCGATCGCAACCCGTTGCCGCAGACCTGGCCGGGGTTCGTGTTCGGCGATGCCGACGACGATGCCGCGCGAAAGCGGGCCGAGCTCGAGGAGGCGACCCTCGACGACGCGGGGAGGGCGCAGGTGAGCGTGCCGGTCGACGTCGCGGAGCGCCGCTCGCCGATGAAGGTCCGCGCGAGCTTCAGCCTGCTCGAATCGGGCGGCCGTCCGGTCGTGCGCTCGATCGAGCGTACCTGGTGGCCGGCACCGGTGCTGCTCGGCGTGCGCCCGCTGTTCGAGCGCGACGTCGCCCGCGAGGGCAGCGCCGCCGGATTCGAGGTGGTGCGCACCGACGCCACGGGCGCGTTCGTGCCCGCCCGCGACATCCAGGTGCGGCTGGTGCGCGAGGAGCGGCGCTGGTACTGGCGCTACGACGAAGGGCGCGGCTGGAACGGCGGCTATCTCGTCGAGGAAGAGCTCGCCGAGGCGCGCACGCTCGCGCTGTCGGCCCGCACCACGCTGTCGCTGCCGGTCGGCTGGGGACGCTACCGGCTCGAGCTGCACGACCCGGCGACCGGGCAGACGCTGCGTCACCGCTTCTACGCGGGCTGGGGCGCGCAGGACGCGGACGACGTCGGCAACCGGCCCGACCGCGTGCAGCTCAGGCTCGAGGGCGCGCCCTATGCGGCGGGCGCGGTCGCGAAGGTGATGGTGGTGCCGCCGCACGACGGCGAGGCGCTGGTGACCGTCGAGGGCGACCGGGTGCTGTTCGCCCGGCGCATCCCCGTGCGCGCCTCGGGCACGGCGATCGAGATCCCCGTCGATCCGTCATGGAACCGGCACGACCTGTACGTCGGCGTCGTCGCGTTCCGGCCGGGCAGCGAGGGCGACCGGGTGACCCCGGCCCGGGCGCTCGGCCTCGTGCACCTGCCGCTGGCGCGCGAGGCGCGCCGCATGAAGCTCGAGCTCACCGCGCCCGCGAAGGTCACGCCCGAGCAGAGCGTGCCGGTCAGGCTGCGCCTGGCCGACGCCGCGGGACGCCCGCCTGCCGCCGGCACCGCGATCGTCACCGTGTCGGCGGTCGACGTCGGCATCCTGAACATCACCCGCTATGCGTCGCCCGATCCGGCCGACTTCTTCTTCGGCAAGCACCGCTACGAGGCCGACCTGCTCGACCTGTACGGCGAGCTGATCGAGAAGATGGACGGGTCCGTCGCCAAGCAGCGCTTCGGCGGGGACGCGGGCGTGCGCGACACCCAGAGCCTGCCCCGCCGCGTGCGGCTGGTCGACCTGTTCAGCGGCCCGGTGGCGGTGGACGCCCGCGGCGAGGCCACGGTGCCGCTGGCGCTCCCCGACTTCAACGGAACGCTGCGGCTGATGGCGGTGGCGGCGACCGCCGACGCCTATGCCAGCGCGCAGGCCGAGATGACGGTGGCCGCCCCGCTGGTTGCCGAGCTGTCGATGCCGCGCTTCGTGTCGCCCGGCGACAGCGCTGCGATCGCGCTCGACCTGACCAACCTGTCGGGCGCGCCGCAGACGGTGTCGGTGAAGGTCGAGGCCGGGCCGCCGCTCAAGCTCGTCGGTGCACCGGGTCCGGTGAAGCTCGCCGACGGGCAGCGCACCGTGCTGCGCTACACCGCCGAGCCGACCGAGGCCGACGGTCTCGCCCCGATCCGCGTCACCGTGACAGCCGGCGCGATCCGGATCGTGCGCGAGGCGGCGCTGCAGGTGCAGCCGGCCACGCCGGCGGTCCGCCAGGTGCGGCGGCTGCGGCTCGAGCCCGGGGCGCAGGCGAAGCTCGATCCGAGCCTCGCCGACGGCCTGTGGCCGGGCACCGCCACCGTCGGCGTGTCGCTGTCGGCCACGCCGCCCATCGACGTCCGCGAGGCGGTCCGCGGGCTGCTGTCCTATCCGTACGGCTGCCTGGAGCAGACCACC
>JAIYAG010000513.1 GCA_027489195.1 Burkholderiales bacterium
ATCGAAGTGCGAGGCGACCCCAAGCAGTTCAAGCCCAGCCTGCTCACCGACGACGGCTTCGACAGCCTGAACGACCAGGCCAGCTGCACGACAGCAGGCGATCGGGCATGACCCGATCGCTCCGCCCCGCCCCCGCATGACCGCCCCCACCTTCATCACCGGCGCCAGCGGCTTCGTGGGCCTGGCCCTCGTCGAGCACCTGCTCGCACGCGGCGAGGCGGTCACCGGCTTCGACCTCGCCCCGCCCCCCGAAGCGGCGCTGCGCGCCTTCGCCTCGCTGCCGGGCACTTTCGTCTTCGAGGCCGGCGACGTGCGCGACGAAGCCGCGCTGCGGGCCGCGATGCAGCGGCACGCCCCGCGGGCGCTGGTCACGCTCGCCGCGGTCACGGCCGACGCCGCGCGGGAACGCGCGAGCCCGGGCGCGATCCTCGAGGTCAACCTCGGCGGCGTTGTGGCGGCGCTGTCGGCGGGCATCGCCTGCGGCATCGAGCGCGTGGTGCATGCGAGCTCGGGCGCCGCGTACGGCGCGAGCGGCGACGGGGCGGACCTGCTGCGCGAGGACCCGACGCCGCTGCGGCCCGAGGGGCTGTACGGCATCACCAAGCAGGCCGGCGAGGCGGTCGCGCGGCGGATGGCGGCGCTGCACGGGCTGGACCTGACCGTCGCCCGGCTCGGCACCTGCTTCGGTCCGTGGGAGCGCGACACCGGCGTGCGCGACACGCCGAGCGCGCCGCTGCAGATCCTGCGGCTCGCGGAACGCGGCGAGCCGGTGGTGCTGCCGCGCCCGAGCCGGCGCGACTGGCTGTACGTGCGCGACTGCGCGGGCGGCATCGCGGCGCTGCTGGACCGGCGACGGCTGCCGCACGTGACCTACAACGTGGCCACCGGCCGCGAGTGCTCGCTGGTCGACCTGTGCCGCACGCTCGCGGCGCTGCAGCCCGGACTCGACTGGCGGCTGCTGGACGAGTCCGAGCCCGAGGCCGCGGCGAACGTCGCGCTGTACGCCCGCTACGACCGCGCGTCGATGGACGTCTCGCGGCTGCGCTCGGACACCGGGTTCGTGCCGCGCTTCGACCTGCCCGCGGCGATGCGGGACTTCATCGACTGGCGTCGGCTGTATGGCGACGCGGTCCCGACGCCGGACCTCGCCGCTGCACCCACGCCGATGCCCTCTCCCACGCCCGCTCTCGCCCCCTCTCTCGCGCCCGAGCCCCACGCCGACCGATGACCGACACCGCCGCCCCTGCGACCAGCGCCTTCGTCCCGCCCGCCCCCGCCGCCCGCCGCATGGTCGGCCGGGTCTGCATCGTCACCGGCGCCGCCTCGGGCATCGGCCGCGCCACCGCACGCCTGCTGGCCGCGCACGGCGCGCAGGTGGTGATCGCCGACGTGACCACGGACGTGATCGAGGGCGGGCCGTCGACCGAAGCCCTCATCGCGGCCGACGGCCACCGCGCGGCCTTCGCGCGGACCGATGTCGCCGACACCGCGCAGGTCGAGGCGCTGGTCGATGCCACGGTGGCGCGCTTCGGCCGGCTCGACGTCATCGTCAACAACGCCTGCATCCGCCACGCCCGCCCCCTGCTCGAGCTCGACGAGGCCGACTGGCAGCGCGTGCTCGACGTGAACCTGGGCGGCGTCTACCGCTGCTGCCGCGCGGCGGTCCGGCAGATGCTGCGGCAGGATCCGGTGGACGAGGTGCGCGGGCGCATCGTGAACCTGTCCTCGCAGCACGGGATGATCTGCGCGCCCGGCGACCTGGCCTACGGCACGTCCAAGGCCGGCGTCGACTACCTGACGCGGCAGGTCGCGACCGACTACGCGGCGCAGGGCATCGTCTGCAACGCGGTGGCGCCCGGCAAGATCCAGACGGGCGCGGGCGGCCGCGCGGTCGACCCGACGGTGCTGGACCGCGCGCACCGCCGCACGCCCTGGCCGCGGCTCGGCCATCCGATCGACGTGGCGCGCGCGGTGCTGTTCCTCGCGAGCGCGGAGGCGAGCTTCGTCACCGGCGCCACGCTGATGGTCGACGGCGGCTGGATGGCGGCCTGAGGCGACCACGCCCCTTCGGAGCGATCCCATGACCAACACCCGCATCCTCCTCGCCCGCCGCCCCGTCGGCTGGGTCGACCCCGAGTGCTTCCGCATCGAGCCCTGCCCCGAACCCGACTGCGGTCCGGAGGACGTGCTGGTCGAGTCGGTCTGGCTGTCGCTCGACCCCTACCTGCGCGGCCGCATGAACGCGGGCCCGTCGTACGCGCCCGGCTTCGCGATCGGCGCACCGATCGTCTCGCGGGTGGTGGGTCGGGTGCTGGCATCGCGCAACGCACGCTTCGCCGAGGGCGAGTACGTGTGGGGCTTCCTCGACTGGGCACTGCGCACGAGGGTGCCGCGCGGCGAGGGCCTGACGCGCATCGACCCGGCGCTCGGACGGCCCAGCCTCGCGATCTCGGCGCTCGGCATGCCGGGCCTGACGGCCTGGGTCGGCGCGATGGAGCTCGGCCGCCCGCGCCCGGGCGACACGGTCTTCGTGTCGTCGGCCGCGGGCGCGGTGGGACAGCTCGCCGGACAGTTCGCGAGACGTGCCGGAGCGCGGGTCGTGGGCTCGGCCGGCGGCGCCGACAAGGTGGCCTACGTGCGCGAGCGCTGCGGCTTCGACGCGGCCTTCGACTACAAGACGCACGACCTCGACGAGGCGCTGCGCGAGCACTGCCCGCGCGGCATCGACGTCTACTTCGACAACGTCGGCGGCGCCACGCTCGAGGCGGCCCTGCGCCATGCGAACGTCGGCGCACGCTTCCCGCTGTGCGGGATGATCTCGGCGTACAACGCGACGGTGGATCCGGGCATCCGCGGCATGCAGCTGATGGTGAGCAAGCGCATCGCGATGACCGG
>JAIYAG010000314.1 GCA_027489195.1 Burkholderiales bacterium
CGGTGCTGGCGCTGGCCGGCGGGCGTCCCGACGTCGCGCGGATCGCCGCGCACTGCGCGGCGAACGGTGGGGAGGACCCGCTGTTCTGCGCCCAGGGGCGCGGCACGGGTGCGGGCCAGGCCGCGGGCGCCGGCGCCACGCCCCCCGCGGACCCGCTCCCGGACCTCGCGGACCCGCGCGTGCGCGCCGCCGTCGCGCTCGCCCCGGTCGGTGCGGTCTTCGACGAGGCCTCGCTCGCCCGCATCCGGATCCCGGTCGCGGTCCACGTGCCGGCGCTCGACCGCTGGCTGGTGCCGCGATTCCACGGCATGCGGGTCGCGGCCGCGATCCCGGGCGCGGTGCTCGAGACGGTGCCGAACGCCTGGCACTTCGCGTTCCTCGACGCACCGTCGATGCCGATCCCGTCGCCCGACGGCGACCTGCGCGCCGACCCGCCGGGCTTCGACCGGGCGGCGTACATCGCCGGGCTCGGGCCGCGGATCGCGGACTTCCTCGACGCGGCGATGGCCGGCACCGCCGCGCCGTCGCGCTGAGGCACGCGGCACGCCCGCGCCGCCGGCGCGACCGTCCGACGCGCCGCGCACCGGCCCGCGAGGGTCGGCCGCCCCGCGCCGCAAGGACCGGCTCGCCGGTGCGACGCAGCGGCATCCAGCCCCCGTCGGGGCCTCCGGAGGCACGATGAGGGTCCGCGGGTTCGCTTCGATCGCCGTATTCGCCGCCGCGCTGGGCTGCGCGACCGCCGCTGCCGCCGCCGGCACGGTCTGGACCTGGACCGACCCGTCCGGGCGCGTGCACTACGGCGACCGACCGCCTGCAGAGCGGTCGGCACGTCAGCTGCCGATGGATCCGCCGGCGGTCGACGCGCCCGCGCGCCGCCCGGCCGCGGTCCCGCCGGCGACCGGGCGCACGGTGCGCCCCGCCGCGGCGGGCGCCGACACGCCGCCCCGTGCCGCGGTGCCCCTGCGCATCGGCGAGGGCCCCGAGCCCACGACCTGCGAGGGACGCTGGCGCCGCTTCAACGACAGCGCGGCCTGCTTCAACCGCTTCCGCGTCGTCGGCGGCGGCGTGAAGTCCGACGCGTACCGGTATTGCGCCGAGGTGCCGACGCCCGAGCGCTGCGACTGACGCGCGCCCGGCCTCGCGTCAGAGCACGTAGCGCGCCAGGTCCTCGTTGCGCGACAGCGTCTCGAGCCGCCCGTCGACGAAGGCCGCATCGACCCGCACCGTCTGGCCCGAGTGCCGCGTCGCGTGGAACGACACCTCCTCGAGCAGCTTCTCCATCACGGTGTAGAGCCGGCGCGCACCGATGTTCTCGGTCGACTCGTTCACCGAGAACGCGATCTCGGCCAGACGCTTCACCCCCTCGGGCAGGAAGTCGACGGTCACGCCCTCGGTGGCCAGCAGCGCCTCGTACTGCTTGACGAGGCTCGCGTCGGTCTCGGTCAGGATCCGCTCGAAATCGGCCGCCGTCAGGGAGTCGAGCTCGACGCGGATCGGGAAGCGGCCCTGCAGCTCCGGGATCAGGTCGCTCGGCTTGGACAGGTGGAAGGCGCCCGAGGCGATGAACAGGATGTGGTCGGTCTTCACCATGCCGTAGCGGGTGTTGACCGTCGTGCCCTCGACCAGCGGCAGCAGGTCGCGCTGCACGCCCTGGCGCGAGACGTCGGCGCCGCCGACCTCGCTGCGGGTCGCGATCTTGTCGACCTCGTCGAGGAAGACGATGCCGTTCTGCTCGACGTTGGTCATCGCGAGCAGCTTGATCTCCTCGTCGTTGACGAGCTTGGCCGCCTCCTCGTCGCGCAGCACCTTCATCGCCTCGCTGATCTTGAGCCGGCGGGTCTTCTTGCGCCCCCCCATGCCCTGGAACATGCCCTGCAGCTGCTGCGTGAGCTCCTCCATCCCGGCCATCCCGGCCGCGCCCGCGATCGGCAGATCGGGCATCGGCATCGCGACCTCGAGCTCGACCTCCTTGTCGTCGAGCTCGCCCTCGCGCAGCTTCTTGCGGAACTTCTGGCGGGTGCCCGAGTCTGGCGGCACGTTGGCGCCGGCCTCGCCCTGCGAGCCGAAGCCGAAGCCGCGCGCCGGCGGCAGCAGCAGGTCGAGCACCCTGTCCTCGGCGGCATCGGTCGCGCGCGTCTCGACCTTGCGCATCTCGGCCTCGCGGGTCTGCTTGATGCCGATCTCGGCCAGGTCGCGGATGATCGCGTCGACGTCCTTGCCGACGTAGCCGACCTCGGTGAACTTGGTCGCCTCGACCTTGATGAACGGCGCCTGGGCCAGCCGCGCGAGCCGCCGCGCGATCTCGGTCTTGCCGACGCCGGTCGGCCCGATCATCAGGATGTTCTTCGGCGTGATCTCGTGACGCAGCGAGGCGTCGACCTGCTGGCGCCGCCAGCGGTTGCGCAGCGCGATCGCGACCGCGCGCTTGGCACGCTCCTGCCCGATGATGTGCTTGTCGAGCTCGGAGACGATCTCCTGGGGTGTCATCGTCGTCATGCGACGAGAGTACCGCATCGCACAGGCCGCGCCCGGGGGTGCCCGCACGCGCCGCGGCGGATCGTGGCGACACCGTTTCCGGGCGCGACGGCAAAGCCCCTCGGACATCCAAGCGCTGCATTGACTGTCCCGCGGGGGCGCTATAGTCTTCGGCCCCCGGACCTTGCTGTCCGGGACAACGACCGACACACCCCTCTCTTCCTACCGGGGCACGGAGACGCATGGCCGCCGATTACATCGTCGAGACACAGGACCTGTCGATCGACTTCAATGGGTTCTATGCGGTCAAGGGCGTCTCGCTCAAGGTCGCGCGCGGATCGATCCATGCGCTGATCGGCCCGAACGGCGCCGGCAAGACGACCTGCTTCAACCTGATCACGAAGTTCCTGCGCCCCACCGGCGGCAAGATCCTCTACAAGGGTCAGGACATCACCCGCGCCAAGCCGGCCGACGTCGCCCGGCTCGGCATGGTCCGCAGCTTCCAGATCTCGGCCACGTTCCCGCACCTGACGGTGCTCGAGAACGTGCGGATCGCGCTGCAGCGCAAGCTCGGCACGTCCTTCCAGTTCTGGAAGAACGAGCGCTCGCTGAACATGCTCGACACCCAGGCGATGGCGCTGCTCGAGGACGTCGGACTCGCGGAGTACGCCGGCCTGCAGGCGGTCGAGCTGTCCTACGGGCGCAAGCGCGCGCTGGAGATCGCGACCACGCTCGCGCTCGACCCGGAGATGATGCTGCTCGACGAACCGACCTCGGGCATGGGCCACGAGGACATCGGGCGGATCGCGGCACTCATCAAGAAGGTCGCGGCCAAGCGCACGGTGCTGATGGTCGAGCACAACCTGTCGGTCGTCTCCGACCTGTCGGACACCATCACCGTGCTCGCGCGCGGCGAGGTGCTGACCGAGGGTTCGTACGAGACGGTGTCCAAGGACCCGCAGGTGGTCGAGGCTTACATGGGGACGGGTCATGCCTGAGGCACTGCTCGAGGTCAAGGACCTGCACGGCTGGTACGGCGAGAGCCACG
>JAIYAG010000042.1 GCA_027489195.1 Burkholderiales bacterium
CGGGTCGCGGTCGACCATCGGGAACTCGAAGATCGATTCCGCGCCGTCGATCAGCGCGGGGATGTCGAGCCAGTCGAAGCGCCAGCCTGCGAAGGGCTCGCGGAACACGGACTTGTCGACCTTCTTGTTCCAGTCTTCGCGCGACGGCATGGTGTCGGCGGGCACGGTCAGCTCGGCGATCCAGTTGATGGTCTTCAGGCCGTCGGCGTCCGGCTCGCGCTGGATCGGGTAGCAGACGAACTTCTGGTCCTGGTGACCGGCCTGGATCATCGAGCGCCCGGTGAGGAAGGGCTTGGCCCGGGTGGTGGCGCGCCACAGCATCCGGCCCGAGAAGCGTGCCGGGCCTTCGGCGGGGAAGAACGTGCGCCGCACCACCGAGTGGATGCCGTCGGCGCCGATCACGGCGCGGGCCCGCACCGGCGGGCGCGGCGTGCCCGCCCGGTCGGCGAAGTGCAGCAGCACGTGGTCGCCGCGGTCCTCGAAGCCGGCGAGCGCGTGCGCGGTGCGGATCGCGCCCTCGGGCAGCCGCTCGCGTGCGGTCTCGAACAGGATCATCTGCAGCTCGCCGCGATGGATCGAGAACTGCGGGAACGCGTAGCCGCCGGCCAGGCCGCGGGGCTCGGACCAGATGAGCTGGCCGTGCTTGTTGTGGAAGGCGAGTTCGGCGGTCTCGACCGCGGTCGCGGCCAGCCGCGGCTGCAGCCCGAGCCCGGCCAGCACCCGCACCGAATGCGGCAGCAGGTTGATGCCAACACCGAGCGGGCGCACCTGCTCGACCGCCTCGAACACCGTGCAGGCGATGCCGTTCGCGTGCAGCGACAGCGCGGTCGCGAGACCGCCGATGCCGCCGCCGACGATCGCCACGTCGATCGTCTCGATCCCGTCGTGCTTCGTATCCATGTCCGTCTCCTCGTTGTCAGGCCGATGCCTTGCGGGCGGCCTCGCGTTCGGCCAGCAGTTCGGAGGCCACCTTGAAGCCGGTGACCGAGGTCGGCACGCCGGCGTAGATCGCGGCCTGCTGCAGCAGCTCCTTGAGCTCGGTCGGCGACAGCTCGCGGTCGAGACCGGCCTTGGCGTGCAGCTTGAACTCCTCCCAGCGCGCGAGCGAGCCCGTGATCGCCAGCACGATCAGACGGCGCGTGCGGTCGTCGAAGACCGGGCGCGTCCAGACGTCCTGCCAGGCCCAGCGGGTGATCATGTTCTGGAACTCGGCGGTGAACGGATCCGCCTTCTCGATGCGCGCGTTGACGTAGGCCTCGCCGAGTGCCTGCTTGCGGCGCGCGATGCCGCGCTGGTACTGCTCGACGAGGGTCGCGTCGGCGGCCACGCCGGTCACCGGCGCCGCACCCGCGGGCAGCGCGCCGCTCGCGAGGTGCGCGCCGGGGTCGGGCGCGCCCTGCGAGCGCTGCGGCTCGATCGCGGTCATCAGCATCGCGACGAAGGCCGGCGCATCCTCGGAGTGCGGGATGTGGGCGCAGTCGAGCTCGACGAGCCGCGCGCCGGGGATCGCGGCGGCGATCGCCTCGCCCATTGCCGGCGGTGTCGACAGGTCGTGGCGGCCGACGACGACCGTGGTCGGCACGGTGATCGCGGGCAGCTTCGCGAGCAGGTCGTGGTCGCGGACCGCGGCGCAGCAGCCGGCGTAGCCGACCGGATCGAGCGCGAGCACGGTCTGCGCGACCGAGTGCAGGTGCGCGGTGCCGCGCGCGCGAAAGCGCTCGGTGAAGAAGCGCCCGAGCACGGTGTCGATCACCGCCGCCATGCCCTGCGCCTTCACGGTCGCGATGCGCGCGACCTGCGGCGCCGGGTCGGCCCGGCCGGTGGTGTTGCACAGCACGAGGCGGCGCAGGCGCGCGCCTGCGTGGATGCCGATCCACTGGCCGATCATGCCGCCGAGCGAGATGCCGCAATAGTCGAAGGTCTCGAGACCGGCGGCGTCGGCGACCGCCAGCACGTCGCGCGCGAGCAGCTCCACGGTGTATTCGCCGGCCGGCGCGTCGGAGGCCCCGTGGCCGCGCATGTCCATGCGGATCACGCGGAAGAAGTCGGCCAGGCGGGGCATCACCGGATCCCACAGGCAGTGGTCGGTGCCGAGGGAGTTGACGAGCACCAGCGGCGGCAGCGCGGGGTCGCCGTCGGTGCGCCAGTAGAGGCGGGCGCCGGCATGGGTGACGAAGGGCATGGTGTCTCGTGTCGTTCGGATCGGGGGCGGGGCGATTATCTCAGGCTCAGGCGGCACGCCACCGTGCGAGCGTGGCGTCGATCATCGCGTCGGCGTCGCCGCGCTGCGCGCGAGGGTCGAAGAGCGCATCGAGCGTGCCCTCGGGCAACGCCGACGCCAGCACCGGGCTGGCCAGGCGGGCCCGCGCGATCGCCTCGCGCAGCGGCTCGCCGCGGTCGATCGCGTCGCGGCACAGCCGCTCCATCTGCGCCTGGGCCGCGGGCCGCCCGAGCACGCCGGCCAGCGTCAGGGTGACCGCCTCGGCGTACACGAAGCCGCCGGTGCGCTCGAGGTTCGCCTGCATCGCGTCGGCATCGACGTGCAGGCCCTCGAGGGCCTCGCCGATCGCCGCGGTCGCGCTGCCGGCGCACTCGAAGAGCGCGCCGATCGTCCACCAGTCGGCCTGCCAGGTGCCGAGGCCGCGCTCGTGCTCGCCGGGCAGCTGCGCGAGCAGGGTCGACACCAGGCCGGGGGCGCGCAGCCCCGCCTGGAGCGCGAGCATCGAGGCGACCGGGTTGCGCTTGTGCGGCATCGCCGAGGAGCCGCCGCGGCCGGCGCCGCCGGGCTCGAACACCTCGGCCACCTCGCCCTGCATCAGCAGCGACACGTCGCGGCCGATCCGCGCCATCGCGCCCGTGAGCAGGCCGAGTTCGGCACCCAGGCGCGCGACGCGGTCGCGGCTGCCGTGCCAGGAGATCTCCGGCGCGCTCAGTCCGAGCCGGGCGGCAAGCGCCTCGGCCACCGCGTCGCCGCGCCCGCCGAGCGCGGCGCGGATACCGCTCGCGCCGCCGAGCTGCAGCACCCGCGCGGCCTCGAGCGCCCCCGCCAGCCCCGCGCGCGAGCGCACCAGCGGCGACAGCCAGCAGGCGAGCTTCCAGCCGAAGGGCACCGGCGTGGCCGGCTGCAGCAGCGTGCGGCCGGTGATCGTCGTCGCCCGGTGCGCGTCGGCCAGGCGGGCCAGCGCGTCGCCCGCGCGGGCGAGCTGCGCCTGCAGCTCGGCGCCGGCCGCCGCGGCCGCGAGCGCGAGCGCCGTGTCGGCGACGTCCTGGCTGGTCGCGCCCCAGTGCACCCAGCGCGCGGCCTGGGCGTCCTCGCGGCCGACCGCCTCGGTCAGGGCCCGCACGAACGGGATCGCGAGCGTGCCGGCGTGTCGGGCGGCGGCGGCGAGTGCTCCGGGCGCGAAGGGGTCGGCGGCGTCGGCGGGCGCCACCGTGCCCGCGGGCCGCGCACCGTGGTCGCTGCCGTCGGCGCGCGCATCGGCGCCGGCGGCCACGCCCGCCACCGAGGCGGCCGGTCCGAAGCGGGCCGTGCAGACGGCCTCGATGCGCGCGGCGGCC
>JAIYAG010000238.1 GCA_027489195.1 Burkholderiales bacterium
GCCGGCGCAGCCAGGGCAGCAGCGTGCCCCGCAGCATCTTCCGACGCTGGCCGAAGGCCACCGCCAGCAGCCGCTCCAGGCTCGCGCGGTCGCGCACCAGGGGCTCGGCGCGCGGGCGCATCCGCACCACCGACGAGTCGACGCGCGGCGGCGGATCGAAGGCATCGGGCGGCACGCCGAACAGACGCTCGACATGGTTGAAGGCCTGCAGCATCACGCCGAGGCGGCCGTAGTCGGCCCCGCCGTGCGGCGCGACGATCCGGTCGACCACTTCCTTCTGCAGCATGAAGTGCGCATCGACGATGCAGGCGCGATGCTCGAGCAGACCGATCAGTAGCGGGCTCGAGATGTTGTAGGGCAGGTTGCCGATCAGCCGGATGCGCCCGTCGCCCGCGAGCCCGGTGAAGTCGAAGGCCAGCGCGTCGGCCTCGTGCACGACGAGCGCCGGTTCCGGCCAGCGCTGCCGCAGCCGGGCGACCAGGTCGCGGTCGATCTCCACCGCCTCGAGCCGCTCGGTCCGCTGCAGCAGCACCGCAGTGAGCGCGCCCAGTCCGGGGCCGATCTCCACCAGGCGCTCGCCCGGCCGCGGCGAGACCGCGTCGGCGATCCGCTGCAGCACCGAGCCGTCGGTGAGGAAATGCTGTCCGAAGCGCTTGCGGGGTGCGTGCTTCACCGTTCTTCGAGGCGAAGGTCGACGTACGCCCGGTCGCGGACCTGGGCGATCCACTCCTGGAAGGCCTCGGCCGACTTGCGCTCGCGGATGGCGTTGCGGGCGGCCGCGCGGACCCGCTCGGGCGAGGCCTCGTCGGTGCGGCGCTCGAGGACCTCGATCAGGTGGAAGCCGAAGGGCGACTGCACCGGCCCTGCGATCTTGCCCGGCACGAGCTCGTCCATCGCGCGCTCGAACTCGGGGACGGTGTCGCCCGGGTAGACCCAGCCGAGATCGCCGCCGGACGACGCCGTGCCGTCCTTGGAGTACTGGCGCGCCATGTCCTGGAAGGTGACCGTGCCGCCCTCGATGCGCTGGCGGATCTCGGTCAGCCGCCGGACCACCTCGGCCTCGGGGTTGAGCTCGTCGACGCGCACGAGGATGTGGCGGGCGCGGGTCTGGCGCACGGGCGCGCCGGCGAGCTTGCTCAGGCCGCCGTTGCGTCGGTCGATCAGCTTGATGACATGGAAGCCGGCCGGACTGCGCAGCACCGGCGCGACCTCGCCGGGCGACAGCGGCTCGACCGCCTGCACGAACATCTGCGGCAGGCGGTCGACGGTCCGCATGCCGAGCTCGCCGCCGCTGATGGCGTCGCTGCTCTGGGAGAGGTTGGTCGCGAGGCGACCGAAGTCGACGCCGCCGCGGGCCTCGCGGGCGATCGCCTCGGCACGCTGGCGGGCGCGCTCGACCGCCTCGGGCGGCGCGTTCTCGGGGACCCGCACGAGCAGCTGGGCGATGTTGTACTCGGCCGCGGCCGCCGAGCCGCCGGTGCCCTGCTCGGCGAGCAGCGCATTGACCTTGGCTTTGGATACCTGCACGCGACCCTCGATGTCGCGATCGCGCATGCGGCCGATCGTCATCTCGGACGCTACTTCCTGGCGGAAGCTGGCGAAGGACAGGCCGTCGGCCTCGATGCGCTGGCGCAGCTGCGCGACGCTGATCTTGGAATCCTGCGCGATCCGGCCGATCGCCCGGTCGATTCCGGCGTCGTCGATCCGGATCCCGGCCTCACGGGCCGCCTGCGCGGCCGCCCGGTCGGTGATCATCTTCTCGAGCACCTGCCGCTGCAGTTCCTCCCTCGGCGGCATCTGCACGTTCTGGCCGCGCACGCGCGCCTCGATCGATCGGGTGCGGGCCTCGAGCTCGCGCGCGGTGATCGCCTCGTTGTTGACGACGGCGACCACGCGGTCGACGAGCACCGGCTCGGCAGGCCGCGCGCTGGCCAGCGGTGCGGGAGCGGGGGTGGCCGGCGCCGGCAGCGACGGAACCGGCTGCGCGGAGCCCGAGCCGGCGCCGGGCAGGCGCAGCTGCGCGTGGGCGCCCGTCGCTGCGGCGAGCAGCAGCAGCGCGAGCGTCCACGAGGGCGAACGGCGTGTGTTCATTCGTATCCGAAGAATCTGGAGGGCGAGGCCGGCCGGGTGGACGGCGGCCGGAAACCCGGGATGTTGCGCGTCAGTATATCGAAGGGGTCCAGACCGATCCGCCCGAGCCCGTTGAGCTCGAGCTGGACGAAGAACGCGCTGGTCTGCTGCGAGGTGGTGGTCACGTAGCGCTGGGCGACGACCCGGCCGATCCAGCAGTCGGCCGCATACTCGAAGCCGATCACGCCCTCGAGCAGCTGCGGCTGGGTCGGCCCGAGCACGCCGGTCTTCGGGTCGATGCCCTCGCGCAGCACCGAGTAGTTGACCCGCCCGAGGGTGCTCCAGCGCTTCGTGACCGGCCAGCGCCACGAGGTGTCGATCTGCGCGTAGTCGCGCTCCTGGTAGCGCAGCGCGAGGTTGAACAGCCGGTCGTGGGCCGGCCAGTAGCGCCAGGACACCCCGAAGCGTGGCACGTTGCCGTCGGCCACCGAGACCTGCACGCCGGCGTCGAGGTTGTGGCCGCCGCCGAGGTTGCCCGAGGCGACCAGCAGCACGTCCGAGCGCGAATAGGTGCGCGACGGCACGCCCGGCAGCGTCACCCGCTGCTCGTTGAAGTAGACGCGCTGCGCGGCGCCGAGCCGCAGCGACTCGATGCCGGTGGAGGGCTCGATGAAGCGGGAGACCGCACCGGCGGTGATCTGGTTGGCGTCGGCGATGCGGTCGCCGCCCACGAAGAGCTGCTCGTTGAACAGCGTCGCGAAGCTGAGGTTGGCCACGGCCGAATCGAACACCGGGATCAGGCTCTGGTCGCGGTACGGCGTGTAGACGTAGAGCAGCCGGGGCTCGAGCGTCTGGATCATGTCCCGGCTGCCGAGGGTGGTGCTGCGCTCGAAGACCAGGCCCGAGTCCAGCGACACGGTCGGCAGCACGCGGTCGATCGACTCGGGCCCGAGCGGATTGACGTCGAGCCGATAGGAGGTCGCGTGCACCGAGGCCTTGGGCGTCAGGAAC
>JAIYAG010000057.1 GCA_027489195.1 Burkholderiales bacterium
CGCCCGGCGCCGTAGCCGCGCTCGCGCGCGGTCGGCGTCTCGGCGAACAGGTCGCGGATCGGCGTGAAGAGGCCGGTGTAGGTCGCCGGGTTGCTGCGCGGCGTGCGGCCGATCGGGCTCTGGTCGACCGCGATGGCCTTGTCGAAGTGCTCGAGGCCGTCGATGCCGTCGTGCGCCGCGGGCTGGGCCTGCGAGCCGTACAGATGGCGGGCGACCGCGTGGTGCAGCGTGTCGTTGACCAGCGTCGACTTGCCCGAGCCCGACACGCCGCTCACGCAGACCAGCAGCCCGACCGGGATCGACACGTCGACGCCGCGCAGGTTGTTGCCGCGCGCGCCGCGGATCGTCAGGTACTTGTCGCCGGGCGGCACGCGCCGGGTGGGGACCTCGATGGCGAGGGCGCCCGACAGGTAGCGTCCGGTCAGCGACTGCGGGTCGGCGGCGATCTGGGCCGGCGTGCCCTGCGAGACCACCTGGCCGCCGTGCACGCCCGCGCCCGGACCCATGTCCACCACGTGGTCGGCTGCGAGGATGGCGTCCTCGTCGTGCTCGACGACGAGCACCGAGTTGCCGAGGTCGCGCAGGTGGCGCAGCGTGCCGATCAGGCGGTCGTTGTCGCGCTGGTGCAGGCCGATGGAGGGCTCGTCGAGCACGTACATCACGCCGGTCAGGCCCGAGCCGATCTGCGAGGCGAGGCGGATGCGCTGCGACTCGCCGCCCGACAGCGTCTCGGCCGAGCGGTCGAGCGACAGGTAGTCGAGGCCGACGTCGACCAGGAACTGCAGGCGGCTGGCGATCTCGCGCACGATCCGCTCGCCGATCGCGGCCTTCGCGCCCGGCAGCTCGAGCGACTCGAACCAGGCCTGCGTCTGCCCGAGGGTCCACTTCGAGACCGTCCAGATCGGCTGGTCGCCGCCGCGCGAGCCCACGCGCACGCTGCGCGCCTCGGGCTTGAGGCGCGTGCCCTCGCAGGCCGGACAGGCCTTGACGTTCAGGTACTTCGAGAGCTCCTCGCGCACGTGCGTCGAGTCGGTCTCCTTGAAGCGGCGCTCCAGGTTCGGGATCACGCCCTCGAAGGCGTGCTGGCGGGTGCTCGCCTTGCCGCTCTCGGTCAGGTAGACGAAGGGGATCTTCTGCGTGCCCGAGCCGTGCAGGATCACCTCGCGCACCGCGTTCGGCAGCTGCTCGAACGGCGTGTCCACGTCGAAGCCGTAGAACGCCGCCAGGCTCTGCAGCATCTGGAAGTAGAAGTGGTTGCGCCGGTCCCAGCCGCGGATCGCGCCCGCGCCCAGCCCCAGGTTGGGGAAGTGCACGACGCGCGCCGGGTCGAAGAACTGCACCGTGCCCAGGCCGTCGCAGCCGGGGCAGGCACCCATCGGGTTGTTGAACGAGAACAGGCGCGGCTCGAGCTCGCGCAGCGCGTGGCTGCACACCGGGCAGGCGAAGCGGTTCGAGTACAGGTGCTCGCGCGCGGTGTCCATCTCGAAGGCGATCGCACGGCCGTCGGCGATGCGCAGCGCGGTCTCGAAGGACTCGGCCAGGCGCTGCTTCATCGCGGGCGCGACCTTGAGCCGGTCGATGACGACGTCGATCGAGTGCTTGCCGGTCTTGGCGAGCTTCGGCGGATCCTCGAGCTCGAAGATCTTCTCGCCGGTCTTGCCCTCGGTCTTGACGCGCACCCGCACGAAGCCCTGCGCACGCAGGTCCTCGAACAGGTCGACGTGCTCGCCCTTGCGGTTGGACACCACCGGCGCGAGCACCATCAGCTTGGTGTCCTCGGGCAGCTCGAGCGCGGCATCCACCATCTGCGAGACCGACTGCGCCTCGAGCGGCTGCTCGGGATGGTTGGGGCAGTAGGGCGTGCCGACCCGCGCGAACAGCAGCCGCAGGTAGTCGTGGATCTCGGTCACCGTGCCGACCGTCGAGCGCGGATTGTGGCTGGTCGCCTTCTGCTCGATCGCGATCGCCGGCGACAGGCCCTCGATCAGGTCGACGTCGGGCTTCTCCATGAGCTGCAGGAACTGCCGCGCGTAGGCCGACAGCGACTCGACATAGCGGCGCTGCCCCTCGGCGTACAGCGTGTCGAAGGCGAGCGAGGACTTGCCCGAGCCCGACAGCCCGGTGATGACCACCAGCGCGTCGCGCGGCAGCTCCAGGCTCACGTTCTTCAGGTTGTGCGTGCGCGCGCCGCGGATCCGGATCGTGTGGGACGCGGCGGCGGGGCGGCGGGCGAGCAGGCGCGACTCGGCCAGGGCCTCCGCCCGCGCCTCGGCCTGGATGGCGGCGTCGCGCTCGGCGTGTGCGTCGGGCGCGGCACTCGACGCGTTCTTCGGCGCCTCGCTCGCTGTCTCGCTCGGTGTCTCGCCCGGCGTTCCGTTCGACGTCTCGCTCGAGCGGTCGTCCGCGGCTTCTTCGACTCTCGGCATCGGGGGCTGCCCGCAGCGGTGTGCGGCGGGCCGTGAATGGGCAACCTGCTAATATAGCCGACTCGGACACCCTGTCCCTTCCTGCCGCACCCCCTCGGCTCTCCCATGTCTGCCGACCCCGCCGCCGTGGCCGCGCCGGACGCCCGTCGCATGACGCCGTTCGAGCTGCGCGCGAGCCTGTCGCTCGCGTCGCTCTACGCGTTCCGCATGCTCGGCCTGTTCCTGATCCTGCCGGTCTTCGCGGTCCACGCCCACACGCTGCCGGGCGGCCACCAGCCGCTGCTGGTGGGGCTGGTGCTCGGCATCTACAGCCTCACGCAGGGCCTGCTGCAGCTGCCCTTCGGCATGGCCTCCGACCGCCTCGGGCGCAAGCCGGTGATCGTCTTCGGGCTGGTGCTGTTCGCGCTGGGCAGCGTGGTCGCCGCGCAGGCGACCGATATCGCCTGGACCATCATCGGACGCGCGCTGCAGGGCACCGGCGCGATCTCCGCCGCGGTCACCGCCTGCATCGCCGACCTGACGCGCGACTCGCAGCGCACCAAGGCGATGGGGCTCGTCGGTGCCTCGATCGGCCTGACCTTCGCGCTGTCGCTGGTCGCCGCGCCCCTGCTGTACGAGTGGGTCGGCATGGCGGGCATGTTCTACCTCACCGGCGCGCTCGCGATCGTCGGCATCGCCGTCGTGCTGTTCGCGGTGCCGGCGCTGCCGACGCCTGTGCACAAGGTCGGCGAGGGCATGCAGCGCACGCGGTTCCGCGAGGTCGCGCTCGACGCCGAGCTGATGCGGCTCAATGTCGGCATCTTCGCGCTGCATTTTGTTCAGATGGCGATGTTCGTGGTGCTGCCGGCCTGGCTGGTCGAGCGCGCGCAGCTGCCGCTGGCCGAGCACTGGAAGGTCTACCTGCCGGTGGTCGCCGCGTCGTTCGTGCTGATGGTCCCGCCCATCGCCTGGGGCGAGCGCGCCGGCCGCCTGCGGGTGGTCACGCTGGCCTCGATCGCGGCGATCCTGGTCTCGCAGCTCGGCTATGCGACGCAGCCGGTCGGCATCCTGCCGTTCGTGGTGCTGCTGCTGGTGTTCTTCGCGGCCTTCAACGTGCTCGAGGCGACCGTGCCCTCGATGGTCTCGCGGCTCGCGCCGCCCGATGTCCGCGGCACCGCGCTCGGGCTCTACAACACCGTGCAGGCGCTCGGCCTGTTCGCGGGCGGCGCGCTCGGCGGCTGGGCCTCGTCGCGCTTCGGCGGCGTGTCGGTCTTCGTGCTGTGCGCCGGCGTGATGGGGGTCTGGGGCATCGTCGCCGCGGGCCAGCGGCGCTGGCCGCAGCCGGGCGGGCGTTCCAGCGCGCATTGAGCCTCCGGCTCGGGGCACGCGGGGCCCCGGCCGACCGTCGTCGTCTCACCGCTCGGCGGCGCGCCGCCTCGTGAAGACGCTGCCGGCGGCCACGCTCGCACCCACCGCCCACAGCATCGCGGCCGGCCCGATCGCGGCCGCCGCGCCGGCCAGCGCGACGGGCACCGTGACCGAGCCCAGCCCCACCCACATCGTGCGCAGCGCGAGCACGCCGCCGCGGTGCCGCTCGTCGACCGCCTGGTGCATCGCCGACAGCAGCATCGGCTGGGCCGCGCCGATGGCGACGCCGAGCGCGAACGCGCAGGCGCCCATGTAGGTGGCCGACTCGCCGAGCGGATACAGCGCGTAGACCGCGGCCGAGGCGAGCATCGAGCCGCACAGCACCCATGACTCGCGCAGCCGGTGCGCGAGCCAGGGGATCGCCATGCGCACCCCGGCGACGCCGAGCGCGAACAGGCCGTACACCGTTCCGATCGCGGTCGCCGACAGGCCGCGCGCGTGACCCAGCGTCGGCACGATGAAGCCGTGGACGTCCCAGCCGCCGGTGATCAGCAGGTCGACGACCATCATCCGGCGCACGGTCGGATGTCGCAGCACCTCGAGCAGCGAGCCCGGAGCACCCCCCTGCCCGGGCGCGGGCACCGCCGGCGTGCGCGCGCCGCGCGCCAGCAGTGCGGCGGCGGCGGTGAACGCGAGCAGGCCCGCACAGGCCGCCGTCGCACCGGCCGCATCGAGCATCGCGCCGGCGGCGACCGGCCCGATCAGGTTGGCGACGGGGGGCGCGAGCCCGACCCAGGCGAAGGCGCCGCGCAGCGCCGCGGCGTCGCGGGCCATCCGCGCCGCGGTGCGCTGCGCGACCACCAGCCCGGCGTTGGCCGCCCCGCCGCCCATCGCCGCGCCCGCGCACAGCAGCAGGAGTCGCGGCATGCCGTCGAACAGGCTGGCGGCGAGCGCGACCAGCCCCGCGGCCGCGCCGAGCGCGAGCGCCACGGCCATCGCCCGGTGGTAGCCGCGGCGCTCGACCACGCGGCCGACCGGCCACGCGACCGCGAGCGGGCCGAGCCCGAAGCAGGCGAGCAGCACGCCGACCTGCCAGGCGGGCGCGCCCGCGTCGAGCAGCAGCAGCGGACCCACGATCCGGATGCCGGTCATCGCGGAGTGCAGGCTCACCTGCGCCGCGATCAGCACGGGCAGGCCGTGCAGGCGCTCCGCGAGTCGCGGGTCCGGGGAGGGCGGGGGTGTCACACGGGGGAGTCTAGCCAGCGGGCCGCGCCCGACGCTTCCGTTTTCGGGCGGCGGCGTGACGTGTCGGGACCCGGGTGATCCGTCGGGACTAGGTCGTCCGACAGCGGGGCACAGCGGTCGCTGGGGTAAGCTTGCAGCCTGAATCGCGGGCACGTCCGCCGTGCCGCCGCCGGGGTCCCCGGCGTCGCGTCCCCTCTCAGGAGAGCCCCATGGCATCTGTCAACAAGGTCATCGTCGTCGGCAATCTCGGCAAGGATCCCGAGACCCGCTACTCGCCCAACGGCGGCGCCATCTGCAACGTGCGGATCGCCACCACGCGCAACTGGAAGGACAAGGCCACCGGCGAGAAGAAGGAAGAGACCGAATGGCATTCGGTGGTCTTCTACGACCGCCTGGCCGAGATCGCCGGCGAGTACCTGAAGAAGGGCCGCTCGGTCTATGTCGAGGGTCGGCTCAAGACCCGCAAGTGGCAGGACAATGAAGGCCAGGACCGCTACACCACCGAGATCATCGCCGCCGAGATGCAGCTGCTCGGCTCGCGCGAGGGCATGGGCGGCGGTGACCGCATGCCGGCCGACGACGGCGGCGGCTACAACCGCGAGTCCTACGGCGACGGCGGTGGCGGCGGCGGCGGCGGCGGTGCCCGCCCCAGCGGTGGCGGTGCCCGCTCCGGCGGCGGCGGTGGCGCCCCCGCGCGCAAGCCGGCGCCCGCGACCGGCCTCACCGACATGGACGACGACATTCCGTTCTGAGCCCGGTGCACCTGGGTCCGGCCCTGCGGACGCTCGCCGCCGGCCTGGTGCTGGCGGGGCCGCTGTCGGCCCTCGCTGCGCCCGAGCAGCGGGTCAACGAGTTCTGGCCCGAGCTCGACGTCTTCGTCCCGATCGACGCGCGCAGCCGGCTCTTCCTGCTCGGCTCGTTCGCGCGCGGCCGAGAGTACGCGACCGCGACCGAGGCGACCTGGGGCATCCACTACGACCGCTTCGCCAGCCCGCTGCCCGACTGGTGGCGCGAGGCGGTGCCGATGATGGAGCAGGGCTGGAACCTGTCGTTCCGGGTCGGCTACAACCGCATCGCCGCCCTCGGGGCGGACGACGGGCGCGGTGCCGCCGAGAACCGGCTGCTGGGCGATGTCACGCTGCGCAGCGTGCCGCTCCTCTGGGGCCTGCAGCTCTCCGATCGCAGTCGGCTCGAGCTGCGCGACATCGACGGCGTCCGCTCCTGGCGCTACCGCAACCGCGGGCGCATCGAGCGCGGCTTCGCGCCGCGCGAGCTGCTCGGCGAGTCGCTCGGCTCGCCGCTGGCAACCCTGGGCGTGGCCGGCATCACGCCGTACGCGATGCTCGAATGGTTCTGGGACTCGCGTTCGGCCGACTGGAACCGGCGCTACCAGCAGTACGGCGTCGAGGTCGAGCTGCGCGGGCGACTCGGGGCCGAGCTGTACGTCGGCATCCAGGACCAGTCGCGAACGGCGAGCTCGCGGGTGGTCGCCGTCGGCACGGCCCTGGTGGTGCGCTACTGAGCCACTGAGCCCCCGAGTCACTCAGCCACTGCGTCGCGGATCGGACGGAACCGCCGTCCGCCCGACCGCTTCCGACGGCCATGCTCGCCGTTCGTGACCGAGTTCACGGCGGCCATCGGTCGTCTGCCCGACCCTCGCCGCTTCGGATGCGCGACAGGCGGGCGGCACGATGCGGCACTTCTCGGCGGGACGGTGGGTCAGGGCGTTCGCGGTCACCGCGACGGCGGCGGCGCTGGCCGCCTGCGGACAGGGCGGCGAGTCGCCGTCCGAGGCCGCGCCGGGCACGGCATCCGGTGCGGCCGCGACCGATCCGTCCAGTCAGGTCGCCTCGAAGGCCGTGCGCGACGAGCGCGCGCAGGTCGGCGGCCTCTGGGACGCGCCCTTCGACATGTCGGTGATCGCCATCCACATGGCGCTGCAGCCGGGCGGCCGCGTGCTGTACTACGGCAGCGACCTGAACGGCGGCCAGACGGCCTCGAGACAGTACGCGGTCTGGGATCCGGCCGCCGGCACCGACGCCGACAGCGTGATGGTGCTGCCGAACGGCAGCGGCACCGACCTGTTCTGCAGCTCGCAGACGCTGATGCCCGACGGCACGACGCTGATCGCCGGCGGCGACATGCCGGACGCAGGCAACACCGCGAACCGCGACTCGAACGTCTTCGACGCCGCGAACAACAGCCTCACGAAGCGCGCGCCGATGAACCGCGAGCGCTGGTACTCGACGACGACCACGCTGATGAACGGCGAGGTCTACATCCAGGGGGGCGCGGGCGGCCAGGACCGTCCCGAGATCCGCCGCGCGGATGGCTCGTTCGACCTGCTCGAGAACGCCGACACCTCGGGCATCGACTGGGGCTTCCCGCGCAACTGGATCGCCCCTGACGGACGTGTCTTCGGCATCGACGGCTCGGGCCGGATGTACTACGTCGACACGAACGGCGAGGGGACGCTGGTGCGCGCCGGGCAGCTGCCCGCGGGCGCTGCGGTCGGCGGGGCCGGTGCGGCGATGTTCCGTCCGGGTCGCATCCTCGGCCTGTCATCGCAGTCGCCGGCGGCGCACGTCGTCGACATCCGCTCGGGCGCGCCCGCGGTCGCGAGCACCGAGGCCCTGTCCGGCCGGCGCATCCACGGCGTGGCGACGGTGCTGGCCGACGGCCGCGTGCTGGCCAGCGGCGGCAGCACCCAGGACAACCAGCGCGAATCCTCGCTCCGCAGCGCCGAGGTCTGGAACCCGGTGACCGGCGAATGGACGATCGGGCCGTCGCAGGTCAACCCGCGCCTGTACCACGGCACCGCGCTGCTGCTGCCCGACGGCCGCGTGCTGGTCGCTGGCGGCGGCGCCCCGGGTCCGCTGGTGAACCGCAACGGCGAGATCTACTCGCCCTCATACCTCTTCGACGCGAACGGGATGCCCGCGCGTCGTCCGGCCATCACCGCTGCGCCCGAGTCGCTGCAGCCGGGCCGCTCCTTCGCCCTGCGCGTCGGTGCCGGCGCGGTCTCGCGGGTGACCCTGGTGCGCTTCGGCTCGGTCAGCCATTCGTGGAACAGCGACCAGCGCTTCCTCGACCTGCCGTTCCGCGCGACCGACGGGTCGGGTGCGGCCGTTGCGGCGCAGCTGCCCTCGCGCGCCACCGACACGCCCCCGGGCTTCTACATGCTGTTCGCCTGGGACGCGAACGGCGTGCCCTCGGTCGCCCGCACGGTGCGCATCACCGAGCCCGGCGATCCGGGTGCCGAGCACGCGCCGACGGTCGATGCGATCGCCGACCGCGCCTGGACCTCCGGCGACGTCGTGCTGCAGCCGGCCGGCCGCAGCCCGGGCGGCAGGCCGATCGCCTGGAGCGCGAGCGGCCTGCCCGCGGGCCTCGCGATCGATCGTACGAGCGGCGCCATCACCGGCCGCCCGACGCGCGCCGGCCAGCACTTCGTGACGGTCGCCGCCGATGACGGCACCTGGACCGGCACGCGCTCCTTCCTGTGGACGGTCACGCCCTCGCAGGCGCAGCTCGCCCAGCCCGAATCGAGCGGCCCCGTGGCGGCCGGCACCGGCGCGAGCTTCACCGCCCGCGCCACCGGCACGGGCCTCACCTACGAATGGCGCTTCGGCGACGGCACGCAGCCGACCGCGCGCAGCAGCTCGCCGAACGTGAGCCACGTGTTCGCGGGGCCCGGCGTCTACACGGTGACCGTCACCGTCTACGACGCCCAGGGGCGCCCGGTCACCGGCTCGTTCCTGCAGGTCGTGCACGGCGCGACCGGCACGCAGGCGGCGCGCTCGTCGATGATCGTGCTGTCGGGCACGGGCGCCGCGCAGCGGCTGTGGGTGGCGAACCCCGACGCGAACACCGTCGCGGTGTTCGACGCGGCGAACCGCACGCGGCTCGCCGAGATCCCGGTGGGCGAGCAGCCGGTGACGCTGACGGTGGCCGGTGACGGCCGCGTCTGGGTGGCGAACCGCCGCTCGGCGAGCCTGTCGGTGATCGATCCGGGCACGCGTGCGGTGGTCCGCACGATCGCGCTGCCCGCGGGCTCGCAGCCCTATGGCGTAGTCGCCGATCCCTCCGGCCGCAACGTCTGGGTGGTGATGGAGGCCACCGGCGCGCTGCACCGCTACGACGCCGCGAGCTTCGCGCGGACCGGGACCACGGCCGTCGGCGCGACCGCGCGCCACCTGGCGATCACCGGCGACGGCGCGACCGTCTACGCGACGCGATTCATCACGCCGCCGCTGCCGGGCGAGTCGACCGCGAGGGTCGATCCGTACTCGGGCGGCCGGATCCACGGCGCCCGTGTGATCCCGGTCGATGCCGCGACGATGGCGGTGGGCACGCAGATCGTGCTGCGCCACAGCGACCGGCAGGACGCCGAGAACCAGGGGCGCGGCATCCCGAACTACCTGGGCGCGATGGCGATCTCGCCCGACGCCAGTCAGGCGTTCGTCCCGTCGAAGCAGGACAACGTGCTGCGCGGCACGCTGCGCGACAACGGCCGCGACCTCGACTTCCAGAACACCGTGCGCGCGGTGAGCTCGCGGATCGTGATGGCGACGCGCGCGGAGGACCCGGCGGCCCGGATCGACCACGACAACGCCAGCCTCGCGAGCGCCGCGACCTTCGACCCGCTCGGCACGCTGCTGTTCGTCGCGCTCGAGACGAGCCGCGAGGTGGCGGTCATCGACGCCTACTCGCGTGCGCAGCTCATGCGCCTGCAGGTCGGCCGCGCGCCGCAGGGCCTGCAGGTCTCGCCCGACGGCTCGCGGCTGTATGTCGCGAACTTCATGGACCGTACGGTCACCGTCCTCGACCTCGCGCCGCTGCGCACGCGCGGGCGCTTCGAGGTGCCGGTGCTCGGCACGCTGTCCACCGTCGGCACGGAGCCCCTGTCCGCGCAGGTCCTGCTCGGCAAGCAGCTGTTCTACGACGCGGCCGACACGCGCCTGGCGCGCGACCGCTACATGAGCTGCGCGAGCTGCCACAACGACGGCGGCCACGACGGCCGCACCTGGGACCTGACCGGCGCGGGCGAGGGCCTGCGCAACACGATCAGCCTGCGCGGACGCGGCGGCATGCGCCACGGCCTGCTGCACTGGAGCGGCAACTTCGACGAGGTGCAGGACTTCGAGGGGCAGATCCGCAAGCTCGCGGGCGGCACCGGTCTGATGCGCGACGCCGACTTCGCGGTCGGCACGCGCTCGCAGCCGATCGGCACGCCGAAGGCCGGCGTCAGCGCCGACCTCGACGCGCTCGCCGCCTACGTCGGCTCGCTGACCGCGGTCGAGCGCAGCCCGTACCGAGCGGCCAACGGCACGCCGAGCCCCGCCGAGGCGCTCGGACGCGAGGTGTTCGCCGAGCGCTGCGCGAGCTGCCATGCCGGCGCCGCGGTCACCGACAGCGCACCCGGCGGGCGGCATGCCGTGGGCACGCTGAAGGCCGCGAGCGGCAAGCGGCTGAACGGCCTGCTCGGCGGCATCGACACGCCCTCGCTGTCCGACGCCTGGGCGACCGCGCCCTACCTGCACGACGGTTCGGCTGCGACGCTCCAGGCCGCCATCTCGGCGCACGTTCCCGGCCTGGCCGACGGCGACCTCGCCGAGGTCGCGACCTTCGTGCGCAACGGCGCGGTCGACACCGTCGCACCGCCCCGCCGGCTCGAGGGCGCCGCGGTCCGCGCGGTCGGCAGCGCCGTGGCGCGGCCCGACGGCTCGACGCGGCTGACCGCGACCTACAACCAGGCCGGCGCGCTGTGGAGCACGCAGGCGTGGCCGACCGCGCAGCCCTTCACCACGTCGTTCGACTTCTCCATGGACGGCACCGGACGGCAGGCCGACGGGCTGGCCTTCGTGCTGCACGGCTCGGGGCCGGGCGCGATCGGGGGCGCCGGTGGCTGCATCGGCGTGTGCGGCCTGTCCAACGTGATCGCCTCGGCCGTGCGCACCTGGGTGGTCAACGACGGCGGCTTCATCCATGACGGCCGCCCCGGCCGGCCGCTCGGCTTCGACGCGGGCGCCGCGCAGCGCATCGTCGGCCGCATGTCGGTGACCTGGAACCCGGCGTCGAACCGGCTGTCGATGACGGCGGCGATGCTGGTCGACGGCGTGCCGCGCACCATCGCCGACAGCATGACCGTCGACCTGCGCACGCGCTTCGGCGCGACCGTGACCGCCGGCATCACCGCCGGCACGGGCGGGGCGACGGCGGTCCAGGCGGTCTCGAACTGGAGCACGGCCGCGATCGTCCCGGCGCCGCGCCGCGACGACGCCCGCACCGACTTCGGCGGCATCGCCATCGGCGCGCCCGAGTGCGTGTCGTGGGCCGAGGGACGCCAGGACTGCTTCGTGGTCGGCACGGACGGCGCGCTGTACCAGCGCTTCAGCGCGGCGGACGGCACGTGGAACCCGGGCTGGATCCGCCATGGCGGCGCGCTCGCCGAGGGTCGGCCCTCGTGCGTGAGCACCGCGCCGGGTCGCCTCGACTGCTTCGCGATCGGCCGTGACCGCGCGCTGTGGCAGCGCAGCGGGGACGGCGCGCGCTGGCTCGACTGGCGCTCGCTCGGCGGCACCACCAGCTCGGATCCGTCGTGCGTCGCCGGTCCGCTCGGACGCATCGACTGCGTGGTCCGCGGTCCCGGGAACGCGCTGTTCTCGCGCACGTTCGCAGGCGGCGCCTGGGGCGGCTGGAGCGGCCTCGGCGGCGGCGCGTTCACCTCCGCGCCCGACTGTCTGCTGGACGCCCAGGGCGCCACGCAGTGCTTCGCGCGCGGCAACGACGCGGCGCTGTGGCAGAAGGCGGTCGAGCCGGGCGGCAGCTGGCGCTCGCTCGGCGGCTGGATCCACGGCGAGTCCTCGTGCGCGACGCAGGCCGACGGCCTGATGCGCTGCTTCGTGCGCGGCGGCGACGACGGGCTGTGGGGCAACGCCTTCGACGGCGTGCGCTGGAGCGGCTGGCGCCGGGAGGGCGCCTCGGTCGGCCTGGTGCAGGCGCCGCCGCGCTGCGTCGCCTCGCCCGAGCGCAACGGCGTCGACTGCTTCGTGGTGACCAACGACGGCACGCTGCGCCACCGCGTGCGCGACGGCGGCGGTCCGGACGAGGGCGCGTGGCCGTGGACGGTCGCGGCCACCGGCCTGGCACCCGAGGCACCGGGCTGCATCGCGCAGCGCGGCACGGTCTCCTGCACGGCCCGCGTCGCGGCGAACCGCCGGGTGGTGAACGAAAGCTGGACGGTGGACTGACGCGGGCTGCGTCCCGTCGGTTCGCCTCGGGTCCACCCAGGCCGCTCCTGTCCCGGCGCCCCGCGCCGGGCAGGGCGGCCCGCTCCACGGCGGGGCCGGCCGGGCCCGGTCCCATCGGCGGTATCCTCGCCCTCGTCGATCCGATCCCGAGAGGCCCGCCGTGAACTCCCCCGAGACCGTCCTCGCCGTGCCGGCCTGCCAGTCCGGCTTCGGCAACGAGTTCGCCACCGAGGCGCTGCCCGGCGCGCTGCCGGTCGGGCGCAACTCGCCGCAGCGCTGCCCGTACGGCCTGTATGCCGAGCAGATCTCCGGCACGGCCTTCACCGCGCCGCGCGCCGAGAACCGTCGTACCTGGACCTACCGGATCCGTCCGGGCGCGCTGCACGGCCCGTTCCGGCGGATCGCCGACCGCGGCATCGTCGGCGCCTTCGGCGAGGCCGCCGGCGTCGAGACGCCGCCTTCTCAGCTGCGCTGGAGCCCGCTGCCGCTGCCCGCTGTGCCGACCGACTTCGTCGACGGCCTGTTCACGATGGGCGGCAGCGGCGACGCCGCCTCGATGACCGGCTGCGCGATCCACCTGTACGCGGCGAACCGCTCGATGCGCGATCGCTTCTTCTACGACGCCGACGGCGAGCTGCTGATCGTCCCGCAGCAGGGCACGCTGCGCCTGCTCACCGAGCTCGGCGAGCTGGTGGTGCCGCCGCTGCACATCGCGGTGGTGCCGCGCGGCGTGCGCTTTCGCATCGAGCTGCCCGAGGTCGACGCGGGCGGCCCCGACGCCGACCGGCCCGGGCCCCTGGCCGCGGTGCGGGGCTATGTCTGCGAGAACTTCGGCGCGCCGCTCAGGCTGCCCGACCTCGGCCCGATCGGCTCGAACGGCCTGGCGAACCCGCGCGACTTCCTGTCGCCGGTGGCCCGCTACGAGGACCGCGAAGGCGCCTTCGAGCTGGTCGCGAAGTTCCAGGGCCGGCTGTGGGCGGCCGAGATCGGCCACTCGCCGCTCGACGTCGTCGCCTGGCACGGCAACCACGTGCCCTACCTCTACGACCTGCGCCGCTTCAACACCATCGGCTCGATCAGCTTCGACCATCCCGATCCGTCGATCTTCCTGGTGCTGCAGTCGGTGTCGGACACGCCCGGCGTCGACACGCTCGACTTCGTGATCTTCCCGCCGCGCATCCTCGCCGCCGAGGACACCTTCCGCCCGCCCTGGTTCCACCGCAACGTGGCCAGCGAGTTCATGGGCCTGATCCACGGCGTCTACGACGCCAAGGCCGAGGGCTTCTCGCCCGGGGGCGCGAGCCTGCACAACTGCATGTCGGGCCACGGCCCGGACGCGGGCACCTTCGAGAAGGCGAGTGCGGCCGACACCTCGGTGGCGCACTACGTGCGCGACACCATGGCCTTCATGTTCGAGACCCGCGCCGTGATCCACCCGACCGCGCAGGCGCTCGCGCTGCCCACGCTGCAGCAGGACTACTGGCGCTGCTGGCAGGGCCTCGCCAGGCACTTCGATCCGACCCGGCGCTGAAGTCCGGCCGCTGAAGTTCGCTCGCTGACCTTCCTTCCGATGAGACCCCGCGCATGAGAGCCGTCGCCTACCGCCGCTGCCTGCCCGTCACCGACCCCGAGTGCCTGCTCGACGTCGAGCTGCCCGACCCGGTGCCGGGCGAGCGCGACCTGCTGGTCCGCGTGCACGCGGTCTCGGTCAACCCGGTCGACACCAAGGTGCGCCGCGGCGTGGCGCCGCCCGAGGGCGGACTGCGCGTGCTGGGGTTCGACGCGGCCGGCATCGTCGAGGCGGTGGGGCCGCGCGTGACGCGCTTCCGGCCCGGCGACGCGGTGTTCTACGCCGGCTCGCGGATCCGCTCCGGCACCAACGCCGAGCTGCACTGCGTCGACGAGCGCATCGTCGGCAGGAAGCCCGCCACGCTCGACTTCGCGCAGGCCGCCGCGATGCCGCTGACCGCGATCACCGCCTGGGAGGCGCTGTTCGACCGGCTGGGGCTGCGGCTGGGCGCGCCGCACGACGCGGGCACGCTGCTGATCACCGCGGGGGCCGGCGGCGTGGGCTCGATCGCCGTGCAGCTCGCGCGGCGCCTGACCGGCGCCCGCGTGATCGCCACCGCGTCGCGCCCGGAGAGCCGCGCGCAGGCGCTCGCGCTCGGCGCGCACCTCGTCGTCGACCACTCGCAGCCGCTGTCCGAGGCGCTGCAGGCAGAGGGCGTGAAGTGGGTGGAGCGGATCTTCAGCGTGTCGAACACCGACGCGCACTTCGCCGAGCTCGCGAAGGTGGTGGCGCCCCAGGGCCGCATCTGCGTGATCGACGATCCGGCGCCGATCGACGTGCGCCTGCTGAAGGCGCGCTGCGCGTCGCTGCACTGGGAGGCGATGTTCACGCGCTCCACCTTCGAGACGCCCGACATGATCGAGCAGGGCCGCCTGCTCGACGAGGTCTCCGCGCTGGTCGATGCCGGCACGCTGCGCACGACGCACGCGAGCACGCTCGGCCGGATCGACGCGGCCACGCTGCGCGAGGCGCATGCCCGGGTCGAGTCGGGCCGGACCATCGGCAAGGTGGTGCTGGCCGGATTCTGAGCTCGGGGGGGGGGGCGGCGCCGGGCCGCCTGCCGTCAGACGAACACGATCCGCGTCCGCAGCGACTCGATCGACACCTTGGGCGGGCCGACGACACCGCCCTCGCGCGGCGCGCCGGTGATCACGCCGCGACCGGAGACCGGCGCGAGCGTGTCGAGCTGGAAGCGGCCGGCCGTCTCGTCCTGGCGCAGGTAGCACTCCTCGTCGAAGTACAGCCGGTCGCCGCCGCCGCGGATCTCGTCCGCGTCGACATGCGGGAAGCCGATCAGCGTGCGGATCGATTCGATGCTGCCGTCGATCTCGACGGGCTCGATCGAGCGGCGGACGGGGTCGATCAGGAAGGCGTTCATGCGGGGCGGGCCTGGGGCGACGGGGCGAACCCGTCCGGGGGCATGGCGTCGGACATGCCTGGATTCTCGGGCGCTCGCCGGCGATGCCGGGCCTCGAAACTGACGATCGGCCCGTACGGCGGCGTGTATGGCAGCCCGCACGGGGGTCGGTACGGCGGCCCGCCCGCTGGCCGCCGATGCACGGTCGCTCGCCCGCCGTGGTACGGTGCGCCGAGCCCGGCTGCACGCCCCGCGCGCGCCGACCGGGCCCGACACCCCCGAGAGGAGACCCCCGATGAACCGTCGTTCCCCGCGCCTGCGGGTCGTGGCCGCGCTGCTGACGCTGGCCGGTGCCCTGGTTGCCGCGCCCCAGGCGCAGGCACAGGCCTATCCCGCCAAGCCGATCAAGATGATCGTCCCGTTCCCGGCCGGGTCGGCCACCGACACCATCGCCCGCGTGATCGGCGCGTCGGTCGCCGCCTCGATCGGCCAGCCGGTGCTGGTCGAGAACAAGGCCGGCGCCGACGGCGCGATCGCCGGTGCCGAAGTCGTGCGGGCCGCGCCCGACGGCTACACCGTGCTGATGGCCACCAACAGCCCGATGTCGGCGGCCCCGGCGCTGCGCAAGGTGCCGCCCTACGACCCGGTCGCCGACTTCTCGCCGATCACCGACGTCGGCCGCTACACCTTCTTCATCGTCGTGCATCCGTCGGTGCCGGCGACCTCCGTGGCCGAACTGGTGGCCCACGCGAAGGCCAACCCCGGCGCGCTGAACTACGCCACCGGCAACACCACCGGCATCGTGTCGATGGCGCTGTTCGCGTCGCTGGGCGGCATCAAGATGGTCCACGTGCCCTACAAGGGCGAGCCGCAGGCGCTGACCGACCTGGTCGGCGGGCGGGTCCAGGTGATGGTGGTCTCGGCCGGCACCTCGGTCCCGCACATCCGCGATGGCCGGCTGCGGGCGATCGCCGTGACCCTCGACAAGCGCAGCCCGGTGCTGCCGGACGTGCCGACGATCGCCGAGGCGGGCATGCCGCAGTTCAAGCTGACTTCCTGGGCGGGCGTGTTCGGCCCGGCGAAGATGCCGCGCGACGTCGTCGAGCGGCTCAACCGCGAGTTCAACGCCGCCCTCGGCCGCCCGGACGTGGTCCAGGCGATGGAGAAGCAGGCGTTCATCCTGGGCGGCTCGACCCCGGAGCAGCTCGGCACCCTGGTCCGCGAGCAGCTCGACAGCTACCGGGCCACGATGAAGGCGGCGGGCATCGAGCCGGAATGAGGTCGGCAGCGGAACACGGAAAACCGTCTTATAATTCAAGGTTTTCCGTCGTTCCAGCGCCGCTCGAGGGCGCCCAACTGCCATGCCGATCTACGCCTATCGTTGCGAACGCTGCGGCCATGCCAAGGACGTGATCCAGAAGTTCTCGGACACGCCGCTCAGCATCTGCCCCGAATGCGGCGCCGACGCGTTCCGCAAGCAGCTCACCGCCCCGTCCTTCCAGCTCAAGGGCAGCGGGTGGTACGTGACCGACTTCCGGGACAACGGCAAGAAGGCCGGAACGCCCGCGCCGGCCGCTGCCGCCGAGTCGCCCGCGGCCGCGGGCGGCAGCGAGTCCGCCAAGCCCGCCGAGGCCGCCAAGCCGGCAGAATCCGCACCCGCGGCCAGCCCGCCCCCGGCCAAGCCCACCCCGGAGTCCTGAGCCCGGCCACGGCCGCCGGCCCGCGCCGGCGCCCGGTCGGTTCCGTCCTCCTCCACCCTCCTGTCGCATCGAGCACCCGATGTTCCGCCGCTACTTCATCACCGGCCTCCTGATCTGGGTCCCGATCGGCATCACGCTGTGGGTCCTCGACCTCGTCGTGACGACGATGGACCTGAGCCTGTCGCTGCTGCCCCAGGGCCTGCAGCCGGTGCAGCTGTTCGGCCGGCACCTGCCTGGCCTCGGCGCGCTGCTGACGGTGCTGATCATCTTCGTGACCGGCGTGCTGACCGCCAACTTCCTCGGCCAGCGGCTGGTGAAGGTGTGGGAGGGGCTGCTGTCGCGGATCCCGATCGTGCGCACCATCTACTCGAGCGTGAAGCAGGTCAGCGACACGCTGCTCTCGCCGCAGGGCAACGCGTTCCGCAAGGCGCTGCTCGTCGAGTACCCGCGCCAGGGCAGCTGGACCATCGGCTTCATGACCGGCACGCCGGCCGAGGAGGTGCGGCGCCGCGTGATGGCGTCCGCGCCGCTCGACGCCGACGCCGGTGCGGGCGCCGAGATGGTGTCCATCTACGTGCCCACCACGCCCAATCCCACCTCGGGCTTCTTCCTGATGATGCGTCGGGAGGACACCATCGAGCTCGACATGAGCGTCGACGAGGCCCTCAAGTACATCGTGTCGATGGGCGTCGTCTCGCCCCCGAACCGGCCGCAGGGCGGTGCCCGCGGACCGAACACGAAGATCCAAGCGGAGATCCACTGAGCATGCGTACCTGCTACACCGGCGAGGTGTCCCTCGACCGCCTCGACGACGTCGTCACCCTCTTCGGCTGGGTGCACCGGCGGCGCGACCACGGTGGCGTCATCTTCATCGACCTGCGCGACCGCGCGGGCCTCGCGCAGGTCGTCTGCGACCCGGATCGCGCCGAGATGTTCAAGGTCGCCGAGCACGTGCGCAACGAGTTCTGCGTGCGCATCACGGGCAAGGTGCGTCGCCGCCCCGCGGGCACCGAGAACGCCGGCATCGGCAGCGGCCAGATCGAGATCCTGTGCCACGAGCTCGAGGTGCTGAACCCCTCGGTCACGCCGCCGTTCCAGCTCGACGACGACAACCTGTCGGAGACCACGCGCCTGACGCACCGGGTCCTCGACCTGCGCCGGCCGCAGATGCAGCAGAACATGATGCTGCGCTACAAGGTCGCGATGGCGGTGCGCAAGTACCTCGATTCGCTCGGCTTCATCGACATCGAGACGCCGATGCTGACCAAGAGCACGCCCGAGGGCGCGCGCGACTACCTGGTGCCGTCGCGCGTGAACGCGGGCCAGTTC
>JAIYAG010000023.1 GCA_027489195.1 Burkholderiales bacterium
ACCGCGCACGACGCGCCGGCCTCGATCGTGCCGACGGCACCCGCGACCGGCGCCTGCGAGGTGGTGGTCTTCGGTCAGGATCCGCTCGTGCCGCTGGGCGCGATGCCGGTGGCCCGGATCGCGTTGGTGCTGCAGGTGCTGGGCGAGCGCTGCCGGCTGCTGGGCGAGCGTCCCGGCATCGCCTGGGTGCTGCCCTTCGAGAACCGGGGGGCCGAGGTGGGGGTGACGCTGCACCATCCGCACGGCCAGGTCTACGCGTACCCGCTCGTGCCGCCGGTGGCCGCACGGATGGCGGCGGTGGCGCGCGAGCATGCGCAGCGCCACGGCCGCGGCCCGCTCACCGACCTGATCGAGCGCGAGCTGGCCGACGGTGCGCGGCTGCTCTACCGCGGCCCGCACGCGGTCGCCTTCGTGCCCGCGTGCGCGCGCTATCCGTACGAGGTCTGGGTCGCGCCGATCGAGCCCGTGGCCACGCTCGATGCCCTCGACGACGCGCGCCGAGACGACCTCGCGCGGGCGCTCAAGACCGCGCTGCGCAAGCTCGACCGGCTTTGGGACCGGCCGTGCCCCTACCTGATGGCCTGGTACGCGGCGCCGGTCGGCGAGGCGCCGGGCTGGCACCTGCATGCGCAGCTCTGGCCGCCGTACCGCTCGCGCGACCGGATCAAGTACCTGGCCGGCACCGAGCTCGCGGCGGGCTTCTTCGCGATGGACGCGCTGCCCGAGGACGGGGCCCGCGCGCTGCAGGCGGTCGACGTGTCGGGAGAGATCGCGTGAGCGCACCGGGGGACTCGCCACCGCGTCCGGTCACGCCCTCGCCGCCGCCCGGCGGCGACCCGGTCACCGAGGGGCCGCGCGGCTTCGAGGCGGTGTTCGGCCGTCCGCCGCAGGCGGGGGCGGACGCACCCGGCCGCGTGAACCTGCTGGGCGAGCACACCGACTACAACGACGGCTACGTGCTGCCGACGGCGATCCCGCAGCGCACCCGCGTCGACGTCGCGCGCGGCGCGGGGCCGGGGGTCCGGCTGCATGCTGCCGAGTTCGGCACGACGGCGAGCTTCGGGCTCGCCGCGCCGCCGCCCGAGCATCACGCGCGCTACGTGTACGGCTGCCTGCACGAGCTCGCGGCGCGCGGGGTGGCGCTGCCGCCGCTGGAGATCCATGTCCGCTCGTCGGTGCCGATCGGCGTCGGCCTCTCCTCGAGCGCGGCCCTCGAGGTGGCGACGCTGCGGGCGCTGCGCGCGCTGCTCGGCATCGCGCTGGACGACGTCGAGATCGCGAGGCTCGCGCAGCGCGCTGAGATCGGCTATGCGGGCGTGCAGTGCGGGATCATGGATCAGATGGCGGCGAGCCTCGCGGACACCGCTCACATGCTGTTCCTCGACACCCGCAGCCTCGAGCGCCGGCTGCTGCCGCTGCCGGCCGGCGGCGCGATGCTGGTGCTCGACTCCGGCCAGCCGCGCCGGCTCGCCGACAGCGGCTACAACACGCGCCGCGAGGAGTGCCGGGAGGCGGCGCGCCGGCTCGGCGTCGCGTCGCTGCGCGACGTCGACGATCCGGCGGCCCTCGCGTCGCTGCCCGAGCCGCTGCGGGCTCGGGCTCGCCACGTGCTCACCGAGAACGCGCGCGTGCTCGAGGCGGTGGGGGGCGCCGACGCGGCGCGATTCGGCGTGCTGATGGACGCCTCGCATGCGAGCCTGCGCGACGACTACGCGGTGTCGGTGCCGGCGCTCGACGCGCTGGTGGCGCTGCTGCAGTCGCATCCCGACGTGTTCGGCGCACGCCTGACGGGCGCGGGCTTCGGCGGCGCCTGCGTGGCGCTGTGCGTGCCGGGGCGCGAGGACGCGGTGGCGCGCTCGGTGCTCGGCGCCTATGCGGCGCTCGGACATGCCGGTTCGCAGCAGGTGCCCGAACCCTACACCGCCGGCTGAGCCGAGACCCAGCGGCGCAGCGCGTCGTCGAGCGAGGGCATGGCCGCGCCCCGCCGGCTGTGCAGCGCGCTGTAGCTCGGACGCGGCGCACGCAGCCCCATCTGGCCGCTGCCGCGCGGCTGCAGCGCCGAGGCATCCACGTCGGCCAGCCCGGCGGCCCGCCGCGCCAGTTCGGCCCAGGTCAGCGCATGGCCGTTGGTCAGGTGCCAGAGCCCGGTTTCGCCGTCGATCAGCAGGTCCAGGCAGGCATCGACGAGGTCGGGCACGTAGGTCGGCGACACCACCAGGTCGTCGGCCGCGGCGAACGGTCGGCCGGCGCGCAGCGCATCGAGCGCGATCGTCACGAAGTTGTGCGCGTCCCAGGGGCCGAAGAACGAGCTGGTGCGCACCACCATCGCCTGCGGATGGGCGTCGAGCACCCGCGCCTCGGCCTCGGCCTTGCTGCGGCCGTACACGCTGAGCGGTGCGGTGGGCTGGTCCTCGTCGTACGGATCGCGGCGCGCGCCGTCGAACACCAGGTCGCTCGAGAAGCTGACCAGCGCGACGCCGTGCCGGGCGCACTCGGCGGCGAGCACGTGCGGGCCGATGGTGTTCTCCCTGAAGCACCGCTCGACGTCGTGCTCGGCATCGTCGACGCGCACGTAGCCGGCGGTGTTGATCACCGCCCAGGGGCGCACGCGATCGAGCGCGCGCGCCACCGAGCCTGCGTCGGCGATGTCGAGTTCGGCGCGTGTCGCGACCCGCACCGCGATGCCGCGTCGTGCGCAGATCCGCGCGAACGCGCAGCCGAGCGTGCCGGTCGCGCCGGTCACCAGCAGCGGCGCCACCGGCAGGTCCGAACCCGGCACGAGACGCGGCCGCGCGAGCGGTGCGTCCGGGTCCGGCGGCGGCGCTGTCGGCGGCCCCATGAACCGGTCCCCGCGGTGCCACCAGCCGGGCGACTGCAGCACCGCCTCGTCGGGGACCCGGCCCGCGGCGAGGTGGCGCGCCAGCCGTGCGACGCCGGTCGGGCGCGGCGTGCCGCCCCGGATGTCGTAGGCGCCGGGCTCGTAGTAGCCGCGGCATTCGGCCAGCAGGCAGTTCCAGTCGAAGGTGCCGAGCAGCGACCACACGGTCACCGCGCGCACGTCGACGCCGTCCTCGTCCCGGGCGGCGAGCGCCGCGCGCCAGTTCTCCAGCAGCCAGCGCATCTGGTCCTCCCGCGTCGAGTCGAGGTGCAGCTCGGTGACCGCGATCGGCAGCCGGTAGCGCTCCCAGGCCTCGAGCAGCAGCGTGCGCAGCCCCGGTGCGGGCTCCGCGAGGCAGCGCGCCGCCTCCATGTCGGCGTAGCGTTGCCGGCCGTTGCCGCCGTGGCTGCGCGCCGGCCAGGCGTCGAGGTCCACGTCGAGCCAGCGCTCGCTGGTGACGTAGTGGTTGCCGCCCAGGAGGTCCGGTGGGCAGGGGTTCGCGACGAACCATCCGAGCGCCTCGGGCGTGGCCCCCGCGCAACCCACCAGCCAGCCGTGCAGCGGGTGCGCGGCGTCGACACGCCCGCACAGCAGGTCCCAGCTCAGCCAGCGCATCGTGTTGTTGAAGGCCACCTGGTCGTGCAGCGCCGGCGAGCCCCAGTAGCGGCCGAGGTCCTCGGTCTGCACCAGCCGCGC